>DAOWOF010000022.1 GCA_030642205.1 Desulfobacteraceae bacterium
CAGGATTTTTAAAAAATCAATTTTGTATAAGCCTGTTCCCTAAGGTCTTTTAACCACGAAGCATACATCTGATTGATCTTCTCCCTGAACAAAACTCCATAAATAATGCTTCTTACCTCTTCCAGGCTTTTCACTTTTCTTAATTCTCTCTCCATTAATTTGATAATTTTTATTGAAGAAGAACTAATGATAGGATCACTAATATCACCAGGGGTCATATTTTTAATAATCTCTGCAAGTTTAGGATCTAGTTGGTTAACCTTAAAGGATCCCAGGTCACCTCCCTCTTTTGCACCCGGCCCCTGAGAATATCGTTTTGCCAATGTGGCAAAATCCTGTCCGTTTTTTAGCATCATAAGGATTTCTTCTGCCTTTTTAAGAAGAATGGCAGACCCTTTTAAAGAATTTGAATCATCCTTTTGTAAAAAAATCGCAGAAATCCTGAGACCTCCTTCAATCATGAATTGATCCTTATGATCATTATAATAGTTCTCAATGATCTCACCCCTTATAATTATTTTTGACTTCACTTCATAATTAATAAGTTGCTGCCTTTCGAGATCACCCTTAATCTTTTGCCTATATACCTCATAAGTCATACCTTGCTTTTTTAAATTACTTATTAATTCTTCATGAGTAATAGAATTGTCTTGTTTGATGCCTTCAATGGCCTTGTCAACCTCTTCTTGAGTCACACCAATAGCCAATTCTATAATTTTATTACGGGTCAGTTTTTCATCAATAAGATGTTCCAGTATCTTTCGCCGTGTACCAACAGCCTTTTGATTATTCTGACGATGCATTTCTGAATATGAATAACCTGTAAGTTCTCTTATCTTCAAATCCAATTCGTAAAGGGATATAACCTCTTTATTTACAATAGCTACAACCCTGTTACAGATCTCAGCTTTAATATTTGAATGAACCACAAGAGAAAATATAAAAATAAATTGAAGCACTAACACAATTTTTTTGAAATTCATTTACAAAACTCCAACGAATCTAGAACATCATCATAAACATGTATAGTAATTTTTTTTCTTAATCTATTAACCCATTGATTACAGAATGATTGTTTTCTTTTATCCAAAATTTTAGTCTTAATTTCTGAAAGAACCTGATGTAAAGCTATCCGGCCTCCCGGCCGTATAGAAATCACCTCAAATATATGATATCCATATGGCGTCTTTATAACAGGACTAATTTTTCCAACCGGGAGATTAAAAACAGCTTTTGCCATACTCTCTTCAAGGTTATTTTCAGCAACCCAATTTACTATGCCCCCTTCTCTGGCCTCAGGGGCAATAGAATATTTTTTTGCCAGCTTAGACATCTGGTTTTTCTTTTGCTGTAGCTGCTTTTTTAGATCCCCTGCTTCTTTTTTGGTACTGGTCACTATTTGTCTGAATTTTATGGTTTGAGGAAAAGTAAACAGGTTATGATTGGTCGTGTAATATTCCTTGATTTCATCATACTCGGGGGGAGCAATATTTTCTGTTACTATTTTAATAATTTTTTTAACAAGCAATCTTTCCCGGAAGCGCCTTTGCCATTGACTTTGATCCACATAACCCCTTATCAGGGCTTCTCTAAAGGCCGATTCTTCTATATAATCATTATTTATAACCTTCATAGCTGCCTGAAATTCATTTTCAGATAATTTTATGCCATTTTTATTACCATATTCTAATATTAAATAATGATCAATGATCTGTTTAAGTAAGGATTTACGGAAGGCCTCTTCTTTGAAAGAATTAGCGATATTAATGCCATCAAAAATAAATTCCAGATCATCTTTTAGAGTAACAATGGAAATCTTCTCAGATCCTATCACTAAGGCAATCTTATCATCTTTTGAATTCAATATACTACAACCGCAAATAAATGCAAAGCATATCCACCAGGCTATATGAAAATAACGGAGGTTGTTCATGAATCCTTTTCTTTTTTTTGACAACTGATAGCTGAATAATCATCCTTTGGGACATTTGCAAAACCTCCCCTTTCGAAGTCTGCGTTGATCTGCCCAATTTCGGCGTCAGGCAAAATTGAACCTTTGTCAAAGGTCTCCAGAGGTTAAGAAACAAGTTCGAGAATCGTCTTTTCTACTCTTATAAAATCTTCTGGCAATTTTATGACACCCATATAAATATTTAACATATTCTGGGATAAAAACCGATACCTGTTAGGTTTTTTCTTTACAAACTGGATAAGTTTTTTTGAATCCAGCTTGTTTCCCTCAAACAATGATAATGAAATTGAATTTTCCTTAATATCCAATCTGCTGATGCCAAGAGTTTTTAATATAATTCTCATAGACATTAAGTTGAGAAGATTTTGTACCTCGATAGGAGGCGGACCAAAACGATCTCTTATTTCATCAATCATTGCTTCCAGCTCAGATTTCTCAAGAAGGATTGAGAGTCTGCGGTATAAATTAAGTCTGACATCAGTATCCATCACATAATCACTAGGCAAAAAAGCAGATATATCCACATGAATTTCGGGGTTAATGTCATCATGCCAATCTTCTCCTTTTAGTTCCGCAATGGCCCTTTCAATGAACTTCAGATAAAGCTCATAACCGACTGCTGCAATATGACCCGATTGTGAAAATCCAAGGATATTCCCTCCTCCTCTGATTTTGAGATCATGCATTGCAAGGCGCATACCAGCGCCCAGATTTGTAAAATCCATTAATGCCTTTAATCTTTTCTCCGCGTTTTTGGTAATTGCATCGCTGCTGGAAAAAAGCAAATAGGCATATGCATTGTCACTGGCTCTGCCAACCCTTCCCCTTAACTGATAAATCTGAGCTAATCCCAATTTGTCCACGTCATTGATGATAATGGTATTAGCAGATGGAATATCCAGTCCTGATTCAATAATTGTTGTGCAAACCAATACATCGATCTGCTTTTTAGTAAATGCCAGCATTGCCTGTTCCAATTCTTTTTCCTTCATCTGGCCATGGGCAATGCCCACTCGGGACTTAGGCACCATTTGCTTAAGCTTATCAGCGATAAGATGAATATTATGCACTTTATTATGAACAAAAAAGACCTGTCCTCCACGATCATGCTCAAGGCAAATAGCACTCGTAATAAGCGCTTCATCATAAAGGGAAAGATGGGTCTGAATCGCCTGCCTGTCTTCTGGAGGAGTTTCGATAACACTTAGGTCACGGACACCCATCATAGACATATGAAGTGTCCTTGGGACAGGCGTGGCAGTAATTGCCAGGACATCTACCAGGGAACGATATTTTTTTAAAGTCTCCTTTTGTTTTACCCCAAATCGTTGTTCCTCATCGATTATTAAAAGACCGAGATCCGCAAATTTGACATCTTTTTGAAGTATCCGATGGGTGCCAATAATAATATGTATCTCTCCAGCATTTAATTGCCGCAAAATCTTGACTTGCTCTGCCCTGGTACGAAATCGACTCAGGATGCCGATTTTAATAGGATATTCAGTCATCCTTTTCTTAAACGTCTCATAGTGTTGTTCAGCTAAAACAGTTGTAGGCACAAGAAACGCAACTTGTTTCCCATCAATTACGGCCTTAAATGCTGCCCGGATGGCAATCTCGGTTTTACCAAAACCAACATCGCCGCAGATAAGACGATCCATAGGTTGATCTGAGGTCATATCTGTCAGGACATCTTCGATGGCCTTTTTCTGATCAGAGGTTTCTTCATGTTCAAAAGTTGCTTCAAATTCATGATAATATTGATCTGGAGGTGAAAACGAGAATCCCTTGCGATACTTTCTTAAGGCATATATATTAACAAGTTGCTTGGCAATTTTTTTGACTGATTGTTTTGTCTTTTGTTTGGTAAGATTCCATGAATGGCCGCCCAACTGATCCAAAACCGGATTTCTATCATCAGCCCCCGCGTATTTTTGCATTATACTGATTCTGTCAGCCGGGACATATAATTTAGCATTATCCAAATACTCAATAACGACAAAATCATTGACTTTGTTTACAATCTCCATCTTTAAAAGGCCTTGATAGCGGCCTATGCCATGTTCTTCATGAACAACGAAATCTCCTTTTTGAAGCTGGCTGAAACTAGACCAGACAAGCGCCTGGTCACTGGCTTTTTTCCTGGGTCGGGATCTCGCATATTTGGGGCCAAAAATTTCATCTTCGCTAATGATAAATAAGCCAGGTGTTTTCCAGGCAAATCCTTTGGAAAGGTGCCCCAAACAGATATAAAGCCCTGCAGCTGATGGCAATGAAGCCCAGCCAGGTATAACCTTATTAACAACAATTTCATAGCCTTCCAGTATTTCCATGAGTCGATTTGCCTGTTGTTCGACCCTGCACACTATGATAACTCTGGCGTGTAGATTCAACCAGTATGAAATTTTTTCGGCCAAAGGAGCGATGGAAACTCTTCCTTTACCTGTTAAATGCACATCAAAAATATCATCTTCTTGTGATTGTGTCTCAATCCTGACTATCTTATGGTCTTGCTCCTCTTTTAACAGATCAAGTTCGCTGAATTCGAGTCTTTGACAAGTTTTGAGCTGTTGACTTATTTCCTGGAAAGGGAAGATCAGATCATCAGTTTCAGGAAAAGGAACCCCCTTTTCAGATGCCTCTTTATGATACTTTTCTTTTCCCTTATTAAATTTTTTTAATTGTTTTTTATAAACGTTTAAAAAATTATATGGGTTAAAAAGAGTTACCAGGATATTTTCAGGTAAATATTGGAAAATTGAATCCGGATGGGGATAAAAATGGTTTAGCCAGGCTTCCTGACCTGCAAAATTATTACCGGTAAGTTGATTTGGTAAACGACCCATTGATCTTGCTTGCCTGATATTATTTTTCCCCATAATTATTTCTGCTGCTGGAAGTATAATTAACTCTGATAAATGTTTTTCAGACCTTTGGCTCAAAGGATCAAAAAGACGAATTGCTTCAAGTCGATCTCCCCAGAATTCAAGTCTGACAGGTTTTGAGTAAAGAGGTGAAAACAGATCTATAACACCGCCCCGGACGGAATAATCACCCATCTCCTCTACCATGGAGACATGCTGATAACCATTTATTTCCAAGGTTTCAAGTAAGGGATTACGCTCCACATCTTCACTGACTTCCAGGTACTCAAGCGCTTTGACAAAAGCCTTTTTGGGTAAAAAGTTAAACAGGATTGAGTCCAAAGAAGTTATAATAATTGGATTTTTATATGAAATTAAGGCGTAAAGTGCCTGCAAACGGTTATGTATAATATTTTTGCCTGGGCTCAGGCCGGTAAGAGGCGATATGTCATAGGGTGGCAATAGAAACAAACGGGAACCTGTATCTTTAGTTCCATCAATTTTTCCCCAAAAAAACTGCAATTCTTTATAAAATTTTTCAGCAGATTGTTTATCAGGTAAAATAGCCAAACAGGGCCGATTGAATTCATTCAGCAATTGGGAAAAAAGATATGATTTAGCTGATCCAGTGAGTTTAATAATCCTGACAAAGGTTTCTCCTTGATTTATCCAATTTTTTATCTGCTGAAGTTTTTGTTGATTATGATCAAGCATATAATTATTCTGTAATAGCTGGTTTAAGAATAGATAGAGACATGATATCAGTATCTAATTCGGCTAAAGCTCCTATAGGTAAAGTCTGATTAATGCTCCCATGTCCAACAGGCAAGCCTGTAGCGCAAGGAATCGACAGAGGTAATAATTTTTCTTTAATAAGCTCATTTACTTTGAATTGATCTCCACAATCCTCAAAATCACCGATGACAATGCCGGCCAATCCATTCAGATGTTGGCCTATGATTAAATAAGTTAACATACGGTCAATGCGATAAAGGGGTTCCCTATACTCTTCAAGAAATAAGACACAGCCCTCAAAGGAAGGAGAATAGGGGGTATTCAGAAGATGACAAATCAGGCTCAGGTTGCCTCCAATAAGGGGGCCTCTTGCCTTGCCATTTGTTATTATCATTCCTCCCTTCAAACTTATGTCAAATGGCCCTGGGTTTAAGATGAATTTCAGCAATTTTTTCCAATTTTCTTTTTTCTCTAACACAAAGTCTTTAACGACAGGTGCATGCAGGGTAACTAAAGCTGTATTTTCATAGATAGCCATCAAGAGGGCTGTTATATCACTATAGCCTACCAATATTTTGGGATTTTGACGCACAAGTTGATAATCAATTTTATCTATTAACCTCATGCACCCATACCCTCCACGAGAACAAAAAATTGCTTTAACTGACTGATTTCTAAACATATCATGGAAATCATCCAGACGTTTTTGATCATCTCCTGCCAAGTAGTCTTTTCTGGCCAGGACATGGGAAGCAAGCTTTACTTGAAAACCAGCAGATTCTAATATACGCAGACCAGGAAAAAGTGTTGATTTCTCAACAGGGCTTGCCGGAGAAATTATACCTACAAGGTCTCCTCTCCTTAGCGTTGGGGGGTATATTATGCTATTTATATGTTTGATAGAATGCTCCTGGAATGAAGTCCTGTTATTCGGCCTGACAAAAAGCTAATTGGTACAACCAGTAAGGGATTGACATTTAATAGCACATTTTCTATACCTAAAATAAAATAATCGATTAAAAAAGTCACACTGAGCCTTTAGACCTTTGAAAAAGGTTTAATTTCGTTTACGTTCAAGGAAGGCGAAGTTAGGCAGATAAGCGCAGACTTTGAAAAGGGGCATTTTGCAAGGGCTTCTTATCACAACCTGAATCTTGTAATATAGTCTTATAACTTCTTCTCAAATTATATATAACCTGTATTAATATTTATGCACTAAAATACCAATTAAGTAATCATAAAACTTCAGTTTTTAAAAAATCTAACTACGACTATGTCAAGGCCCATCATTTAACTTTATTTTAATTCTTATTTATTTATGAAAGAACTGCTTTAGCTATAATAGATTGTGTCTAAATTGAATTTTATACACAGTTAATGCAGTATATAAAAAAACGTCATTCTGGTGAAAACCTTAGGCCAGGTGATCTGCAACTATTTAGCGCCTGAACGAAAATCAGGATTTTTTGAAGTCTGCACTTACCTGCTTAATCAGATCCAATTAGATCTATAGTAAATTTGGGCGCAAATCCTACCTGGTTATTTTTGACCAAACCCTAGTCTTATTTTTTTATTGGAAACAGCTGGCACAATTTTTTTAGAGAAATAACCCTTTTTATTTATTTAGGAGGATTAAATCAAGTGAAAATTTATTCAGAAGAGCATGAAATATTTCGTAGCAGCTTAAAGAAATTCATTGAAAATGAAATGGAGCCTAATATTGAAGAGTGGGAGAAAAACCGCCAAATACCCCGTTCTTTATGGAAAAAACTGGGTCAGCAGGGATATCTTTGCCCATGGGTGGATGAGCAATATGGCGGCTCTGGCGCCAGTTTTGAATATTCAGCAATTTTTATCGAGGAATTTGCCAAGGCTAATATTGGAATGGGTATTGCCGGTCAATCAGAAATAATGGTTCCTTATATCGTCTCCTATGGGACAGAAGAACAAAAGGCAAAATGGCTGCCTGGCTGCACCAGCGGAGATTTGATCATGGCCGTTGCCATGACTGAGCCCAATACAGGTTCAGACCTTAAAGCTGTCAGAACTACTGCTGTCAAAGATGGTGATCATTATATAATTAATGGTCAAAAAACTTTTATTACAAATGCAATCTCGGCAGACGTAGTTTTTGTAGTATGCAAGACCAATACAGAAGATGATAGTCTTAGCAATGCCTTCAGCTTGATATCGGTTGATGATGGTACGCCAGGATTTGTAAAAGGCAATAAATTGAATAAAATGGGTATGCATATGGAGGATACCGGAGAATTATTCTTTGATAATTGCAGGGTGCCGACATCCAATATACTTGGTCAGGAGGGAAAAGGTTTTCAATATCTTATGGATAAACTTCAGCGTGAGCGTCTCTATTGTGTAATTTGGGGGCAATCCATGGCTGAACGGATGTTAAGTGAAGGAATTAAATATGCTAAAAGCAGGGAGGCCTTTGGCCAGCCGATAGGAACATTTCAGCATAATGCCTTTAAGATTGCTGAAATGGCTACAGAAGTAGAGCTGGGGCGGACTTTCACAGACTCTTTAATAACAGATTATATCCAGGGCAAGGACATTGTGCAAAGAGTTTCCATGGCCAAATGGTGGATTGCCGAGATGGCAAATCGTATCGGCTACCAGGCTGTCCAGCTTCATGGAGGTTATGGTTTTATGGAAGAATATCCAATCGCCCGTTTCTATCGTGATGTCAGGGCACAAACAATCTATGGTGGCACATCAGAAATTATGAAGATGATTATTTCACGAACATTGGGTTTCTAAAAAACCCAAGACAAAACAATCAAAATATTTACAGGGGGTTATTATGGATCTACATTTGGCAGATAAAACAGTAATCGTTACAGGCGCGGGATCAAATATTGGTCGGGATATCGCCCATAGCTTTGCAAGTGAGAAAGCAAATGTTGTAATAGCAGAATGGGATGAACCTCAGGGCAAAAAAGTTGCGAAGGAAATTATGGATAGGGGGGGCAAAGCCCTTTTTGTACAGACTGATGTAGCGAATAATGAGCAAGTAACTTTAATGGCCCAAAAGGCTATTGCCGAATTTGGCACAATAGATATCCTTATCAATAATGTTGGATGGGGAGTTGATCAGCTTTTTATGCAGGAAACTCGTGAAAAATGGAAAAAGATGGTTGATATAAATTTTTGGGGTGTTATTAATTGTACAAGAGCAGTCCTTGATCAGATGATAGAACAAAAAAGCGGTTCTGTGGTAACTATAGGTTCAGACGCAGGTAGAATGGGGGAATATTATGAGGCAGTCTATTCCGGGTGTAAAGGTGGTGTAATTGCTTTAACAAAGGCCTTGGCCCGGGAAGTAGGTAAAATGGGTATAAGGTTAAATGTAGTCTGTCCCGGAGCAACAGTACCTGAAAGCAAAGATGCCGTGGGAGAAAAGAGCCTTTGGAACGAAATGTTTGATGTCTTTACCCCTGAAATCCAGGTTAAAGCCGCCAAGGCCTATCCATTGCGCAAACTTGGCAAACCTCAGGATATTGCTAATGCCGTTCTTTTTATTGCATCAGAACGAGCAGGACATATCACAGGTCAGACATTGAGTGTAAGCGGTGGGTATACAATGATGTAGTTTAGCATCCATCCATGAATAGCTATTTTAGCCTATTTTGTGCCTGATTCAAATTCCAATGACTTATTTATTTCCATTACCTTGGGGCTCGTTCAAAAATAAATTTGTAGAATTGGTGCCTGGATTCGGAGTCTTCACTTGCCTCCCGCCTTTCAAGGGAATGGCGGAAAAGAGTAAAATTTTCCGCCATTTCTTATTATGCCTGCCAAGGCTTGCTCGCTTGCCTGCACGTACCGCACAGATACTGAACCTTCGGCCTGTTGATGGTCTTTTTACGAGCCCATAAATTAATTAAATCAACTTTTAATCTTGCTCAAAGATAAGGTCTTTGGTATAATTTGTAAACTAAACATATAAATATGCAAGATTACGGTGCTAATTAAACATCTTTAACCTAAATAATTCCCTGTCTATTTACAAAAGATTTAATCACCATATATCTTTAAGAATTCCAACAAATAGAAGAAAACAAGGATGAATCCTGGGAAGATTTCTACAATATTTTGTCATAATAATTTTATCACTGATATCCGGTCAGAATATTGCAGAGAATTTTAAAGAGTTTTCAAGCTGTTTTATGCAATATTTACTTTAACTACCCAAATGAGCCGTATCTTGAGGCCTTTGAAAAAGGTCCAATTTCGTTTACGTTCAAGGAATGCGAAATTGAGCAGGTAAGCGCAGACTTCGAAAAAGGAAGCTTAGCAAAGGTCTTTTTTATACTATGAAGATGCTGGCATAATGATAAGGAGAAAATTTCATGCAACCCTTTAATCAATCTAAGGTATTAATATTCAAGCTAATAACAATTAGCCTTTTTTGCCCTTTAATATTCGTATTATCTGCCTCTTTTTGTATGGCAGACGGGAAAAAGGATTTTCAGGATGCGGAAAATCTTTGGCAGCAAAACCTATTGGAACCTTCTGCCAAATTATATAAAAAGGCAATAAAATCCGGTGAATTAACCAAAGAGCAATTAATTACGGCCCATTATAACATGGCAATTAATTATTTTTTCTCTGACCCAAGGGGAGTTATTATAGAAATTGATTCGATTATAAAACTCCAGCCAAAAAATGGGGATGCCTTTGCTCTCCGAGCTGATGCATGGTCTATGTTAGCAGAGGATGAACTAGCGCTTGCAGACTGGAAAAAAGCCATAAAGATTAATCCAAAGGACTCGATATCCTATAATAACAGAAGTATCTTTTATGAAAAAAGGGGTGACTTTGAGTTGGCTATTATGGATCTGGAAAAATACATTCAGCTGGAACCTGATGAAGAAGGGCGAAAAGCCGATCTTGCCCGATTAAAAGACAAGATGGAAAAAAAGCAAAACAAGGAACAAAAGATGATTCAGGTTACATCTTAGACGGCTATAAATTGATGGACTCGTAAAAAGATCATCAACAGGCCGTGCGTCTCGCCTGTTCGTCTATGTAAAGCCACGCACAGACGAACAGATTAGGCCACTTGTATGGGGTGGATGTGGAACCATCATCTAAATGCACTTCAAATAGCGATGGAGGGGGCAAACCCTCCATCGTCGAGTAAGGAGTTGTCCTAAAAAGGCGCAGAGAGACTTTTAAAAAGCTATGTTGGTTCGATACCTAAACTACAAGCGATAACCGCTGCATAACCTCTGAAGAGCCGGCATAAACCGTCTGAGTCCTTACATCGCGATAATAGCGGGCAATAGGATACTCCTCCATGAAACCATACCCTTCATGCAATTGAAATGACTTGGCTGCTATCTTGTTTGCCATCTCTGCAACATATAATTTAGCCATGGAAACCTTGGTAACAATATCCTTGCCGGCAATAAAATTCGTTATTAATTCATTTATCAGGGAACGTCCCAATTGAACTTGAGTCGCCATATCTGCTATTTTAAAAGCATTATGCTGAAAAGTTGCTATAGGCTGCCCAAAGGCATCTCTGCTCTTGGCATATATCTATCCCCATCTGCAACATGGCTTCGGCTAATGCCTGTGCCCATATTACTATCATCAGGCGTTCTTTTTGCAATTCCTCAATAAGTATTACTGAATATTCAAAACCAACTTCGAGCCCACCATATTTTTCATCCAGATATCTACCAATATAACCCTGCTCGGCACATTTTTTCACAAAAGAACGAGGAAGTTCCCCATTTTCTTCCCATTCTTCTATATTAGGTATTACTTCTCTGGCAATAAATTTTTTAACGCTCGCGCGGAATATCTCATGCTCTTCTTTAAAAATTCCCAATTATATGCGCCTCCTGCAATTTTTTGAATAAAAAAGGTGTAAATCGATTTTTACGAGATTGTTAAAAATTAATAAGCTCATGCTGATTACATGAAAAAATCAGAATTTCTCCAGGGCATTTGCAAGTCTGCCTAAAGCAATATATTGAATCAGAAAAAAAATAATTGATTGCTGCCTGATAATTTTGTCAGGGGGTCAAAAAAACAGATATTATGCCAATAAATCTAACAATACTATGTAAAGTTGCGACAAGATCAAATACACTATGCCTTAAGTTGATTTATCTTAAATGCCTGTATCTACATATTGTTATACCACTTTTCCTGGAATGGCCAAGGCAAAGATAAATTTGACTTAGACCTCATGGTATATTTGTTGCTTTTAACTAAGTTTGGATATTTTTTTGCATGGAAGATAGACAATTATAATGGCCTCGTAAAAAAGCGCACTGACTTTCGTCAATATATAAAAGGCTTAAAAACAGGGAGATCTCTGTGGGCAATAGAACGGATGAAATATTATTGATTCAAAATAATAAAGGTCACACAGAATTGATATATCAGGCCTTTAAAAATCATTACCACAGATTCCATCTTACATCCGTTAGCTCTTTGGAAGAGGCAAGAGATCAATTTATTAAATCAATGCCAAAATTAGTTATTTCAGATCTTTATTTACCAGACGGAAAGGGCACAGATCTATTGGATCAAAAATGGGCAAAAACTTTTCCTTTAGTAATCATGAGCAATTGCGGGAAGGAAATGGAAACGGTGATGGAATCAGGAGCCATCGACTATGTACTTAAATCAGAAGATAGTTTAAGCCAAATGCCCAATATAGCGGAACGTTCTCTGCGTGAATGGAATAATCTTCTTATGCGAAAACGTGCAGAAGATGCCCTTAAAGCCTCAGAAGATCTTCAGGGTCTTATCTTTAATTCTTCTCCTATTGGGATCAGCATATCGTGCTATGATAAATTTTTATATACAAATCCTGCCTTTTTGAAAATATTTGCTTATGAGGATGGTATTGCTTTAAAGGATTTGCCTCCAACTTTTCTTTTTGATCAAGAAGATCAAATTATAATGAATAATTTACATCTTAACGGGATTCCTGCAGGCATCAAGACTATCTCTTATGATCTTAAAGGAATAAGAAAGGATGAGGTCAAAATTGATCTTGCTTTTTGGGCAACATCCATAAACTATATGGGGAAGACCTCAATTTTAAGCTTTGTTATAGATAAAAGCACAGAGAATAAATTAAGGGGTCAGCTTCAACAGGCACAAAAAATGGAAGCAATTGGCACTTTAGCTGGTGGAATTGCTCATGATTTTAATAATATCCTCTCGGCTATTATCGGATTTACTGAAATGGCTATGTTTAATATAAAATCAG
Source organism: Desulfobacteraceae bacterium (assembly GCA_030642205.1). Taxonomy (GTDB): domain Bacteria; phylum Desulfobacterota; class DSM-4660; order Desulfatiglandales; family Desulfatiglandaceae; genus DAOWOF01. The sequence goes on from DAOWOF010000022.1 coordinate 12,830, forward strand.
ATTCAACAGCTTATGATAATCTGGAAAATGTACTTAAGGCTGGTAATCGAGCAAAAGGCCTGACACAACAGATCCTCTCTTTTACTAGACAGAATAAAGAAGAACGCAAGCCTGTAATCTTGAAATCGTTAATTAAAGAAGTCATAAAATTACTACGGGCTTCCTTACCTAGTACGATTGAAATACATCAGCATATCGATGATAACCTATATAATATTATGGCTGATGGTACTCAGCTGCACCAGGCTATTATGAATCTTTGTACCAATGCCTATCATGCCATGGAGGAAACAGGAGGGGTTCTGGACATAAGACTGACTGTGATAGATGTAGATATCAACAAGATCTCCGCTTATCCTGGCTTGCAACCGGGTCAATATCTTCATCTTTCCATTAGAGATACTGGACATGGAATGGATAAAGACACTATTTCAAGGATCTTTGATCCCTATTTTACCACCAAACCTAAAGGGCAAGGTACAGGTCTGGGTTTATCTATTGTTAATCGTATAATCAAGGAACATGGAGGATATATAAATGTATACAGTGAATTGGGAGAAGGGTCTGTTTTCAATATATATCTACCCAGGATAAAAGAGTTATTAAAACCTGAGATTCAATACAGAAATCCTGTTCCTGTTGGGAGTGAAAGGATTCTTTTTGTGGATGATGAAAAACCTCTTGCGCAATTGGGTCACCAGATACTTGAGCGTCTTGGTTATCTGGTTTCATCTATTACCAATCCCTTAAGTGCCCTTGATATTTTCCGAGAAAATCCTTGTGATTATGACTTGGTAATTACGGACATTACAATGCCAAAAATGACAGGGATTAAACTAACTCAGGAAATCCTGGCCATTAGGCCTGACGTCCCAATTATCCTGTGTACAGGTTTTAATCATAAGATAACAAAGGATAAGCTAAAACTTCTTGGTATCAGTAAAATACTGATAAAACCTGTTTTGATAAGAGAAATGGGCGAAGCTGTCAGGGAAGTTTTAGATAATAAAGAACAAATAAAGTTATGCGGATTAAAAACTGCTTAAGTCGTCTCGAATTATCATGATTTTATCATGTTATAAATGATTTTAAAAAAAACAAATCTTTTTTTTAAAAATAGATACCATAATGATTAAGAATACAAGCATCATTCAGAAACGCCCGCTCATTGTGATTGTAGAAGATGATGATGCCAATATCCGATTGATTGTAAATGCCCTGGAATCAGGATCTCGTCAGTTTGACTTTCAATTCGTATTATCAGGGCAGGATATTCGCAAATTCCTTGCTAACAGTCACCTACATTTAATCATTGCGGATATAAACCTGTTAAAAGCGGATGAATTATGGCCAGACAAAATATTGGATCTCCCTTTTCCAGTAATCCTGATGGATAATAATTGGGATAAAGAAAAGGCTCTTATGACAGTTGAGAATGGTTTTATGGCCTATATTTCCAAGTCAGAAGATGATTTCAACAAACTTCCTTATATTGCGGCACGTACTCTGCGTGAATGGGATTGCATGATGCAATCCCGGGATATTAAATCAGAATCAGGCTTAAGTTATACAATCGAAGAACTCAGTAACGCCAACCGCAAGATACTGGATCAACAGCAGAGGCTTCTTGAAGAAGAAAGACATAAGGTACTGTTGCAGATAGCAGGTGCTACTGCTCATAAATTAGGTCAGCCCCTTATGACCCTTTTGGGCAATATCGAGATGATTGAGTTAAACAAAAAAAGCCCTGATAAATTAAAAAATAATTTAGAAAAAATCAAAGATGCCGGTCAAAGGATGTCCAATATAGTAAAGAATATGCAAACTATTCGGAGCCATGAAACAAAAACCTATTATAATGATATCTCTATTATAGATCTTGATCAAGAACTGCGGATTCTACTGGTTGAAGACTCTGACCATGATTTTGGCATATTGGATGCAATCCTTAAGAATAATGACAATATAGCTATAAAAAGGGCTGTCAATATCTCAAAAGCTGTCAGGGCCTTGAAAGAAGATGATTTCGATTTAATTTTTCTTGATCATTACCTTCCCGATGGGAATAGCCTTGATTTCCTTACCTTCCTTAATAAAAAGGAGTTAGATATTCCTGTTACTGTGATCACCGGCCAAGGAGATGAAATGATAGCATATCAGGTCATTCAGGCAGGGGCACATGACTATCTTCCAAAAGACAAAATCAGTCATAAATCAATTTCAAGGATTATCATCAATATGATGGAAAAAGCTCGTTTGAAAAAAGAAATTAAATCTGCCCGGGAAAAAATGGCTGAACTTTCAACTCGTGATGAATTGACTGGACTATATAATCAGAATTATTTCATGGATTCGCTAAGGCGTGAAATTTCTAAAGCGGCAAGATATGATATTGGTCTGGAACTTTGTATGATGGACTTTGATCATGAAAAAAAAATAAATCAGATTTATGGGCATACCGCCTGGGATATGGTTATAGCTGAAGTTGGAAAAATATTAAAAAAGAGCGTTCGGGAAAGTGATCTGATTTGCAGGTTTAGTCATGATAAATTTGCTGTTATTCTTCCCAATACTCAACCGGAGGAGGCAAAAACAGCCTGTGAAAGATTCAGGGGAATGGTAGAAAATTACGAGTTTCGTTATAATTCATCTCAATTTCAGGTTAATATGAGCATGGGGATTGCTTCTTTTAATAAAAATGTTCGAAATACAGATGAATTTGTAGCGATAGCCGGGAGGATATTAAACCAGACCCGGGGAGAGAACGGCAATAAAAAGATATGATAAATCACAGAAGCAAAGTTTCAATAACTTTGCTTATAAGTGTAATCGTTCATGTCTCTCTGCCATTTATGCATATCAAGCTCAGCGAGACAATTCATATAATCTCTGGCTAAACAGAGACAAATCTTCCAAAACCTTCTGCTTGTCATTATTGTCTGCCTGTGAAGTTAAAAACATCTCTCTGAGAGATTGAATTGCATTTAAAAAATTCACCTGTGAGATAGCCTCAATATGATCAATAAGCCCTTGTTTATGATAAAGATTACCAAGATAGCTCATCCTTTTTAAGAGCTCTTTATTTTTGTTTATTTTTTCGATTTTTTGAATAAACACTCTGGAGGCAATCCAGTATGATTCAAGGAAAGTCTTTGATATGGCAGACCAGAAAGGAAGAACATCAAAGCCGAGCCTGGTTATGCTATAGCCTCCATTCATATCAGTCTTTATGATTAAATTATTTTTTAAAAAATAAGTGATAACCCTTTCAAATTCTTTATCCGAATCTTGCACTTCTTCATAAACAAATTCTCTTTTTAAAAGCCTTTTGAGAAAGAAATAATCATCCGAAACAGACGTTGAGTTTTTCATATCTTTATTGGCGCTAAAAAGTGATATGGCCATAAAGGAATGAAGAACAAAACAATGAATAATATTGTTTTTATAATATTCAAGTTCAGGCTTTTTCTCTTCTATTAAAAAATAAAATCTCTCGGCTCCTTCTACATCCTCCAGGATACTGACAATTTTCCTGCTAATTAAAATGGAAATGGTTTCCTCTGTCGCTTGTTGGAGTTGATTAAGGGTTGTGGCCATTGGTGCCGCGCAATCTTTCAGGAATTCCAGGAGTATTTTCGTGGATTCAAGTAGTTCATGGAAATAGAATCCACGCCGATGACGGGTAAGGATTGCAAATGCAATCAAAGCCAAAGGAGTAACGATAATTATCTTGTTTATTGTTTTAGCAAGATCAAAGGCCAATTGTTTAGTATCCCATGTTCCAAGTTTACCGTATTCCATGATGTATTCCGTAAGTGGAATAGGCGTTCCAAAACGGACATAGACCTTCCCATGTTTTCGTTTCAGGAAATGCCTGGCCTTCAGGATTTGCTTGAAGGACTCATCCTTTTTTTCTTCGCCTCCAATCTCTTTTAGATATGATTCTCCCTCTAAAATGACGTCGTAACTTATGGATGTGGGAATAAATATCAGATCCTGGCAACGACCTTGTTTATAGGCCTTAAGAAGGATAGAAAGGAAGCCACTTTTGGGAAGTATCAATTTTCCGTTACGGCTGCGTCCACCTTCAATATAAAATTCAATGGG
>DAOWOF010000205.1 GCA_030642205.1 Desulfobacteraceae bacterium
ACCCTTGGTGGCAGTGATGATATCCCCATCTATTTAGATGCTGGCAAGATGTATCTGCCTTTTGGCTATTTTGAAAGCCATTTTATCAGGGATCCACTTACCCTTGAACTTGGTGAAATTAATGAGTCTGCCTTTAAGGTTAGTATGACAATGGGACCAGTTGATTTTTGCACAGCTATATTCAATGGTGATGTCAATGAAGTAAATGAAAATGATAATCTTGTAGATAATTATGTTCTTGCTATAATTTTCAATATGCCTGAGGATATGATCAAAGACATCAGGTTTATTGCAGGGTCATCTTATATATCAAATATTAGCGATACGGATGGATTGCAGGATATCCTGGCAGGGAATATAGATGAATATGCTGGCGGTCTTAATTTCTTTCTGAGTGCATCATGGAGCGACACTTTTTTTCTGGAAATGGAGTATGTGGAAGCTCTTGATAATATAGAAGTTCCTGGTTCCAGTCAAAATTTTGAGCCCAGCGTCTGGAATCTTGAATTGGCCTATATGATTCAGGATGGTCTTGAAGTGGCAATATCTTATGAAGGCAGTGATGATATTATGGATGAAATGCCTAAAGATCGATTCGGTGCGGTTGTCAATTATGAACTCCTTAATAATCTTTCCACATCCCTGGAATACCTTCATTCAGAATTTAAACAGCAGGAGGACAGCGATCTTATTACTGTCCAAATTGCTGTTGAATTTTAACAAAAATCAGGTTTGATCATCCATGTCCTGCAAAGGATGTTGATTAGGAGGATTCAAAATGAAAAAAATTCCGATTTATTTTATTTGCATTATCATCTTGATGATGACTGTCACTACTTCGCTGGGTATGGAACGTTGTATTATGTGCGGAATGGATGCTGATAAGAGTGAGACCAAATATATAATAACAGTCACTAAAGGAACTAATGAGATCAAAAAGGGAGATTATGGCCTTTGTTGTCTCCATTGTCTGGTTCTTTTGAGGCAAAATCTTGAGGCTAAAGGAGGACACTCAGGCAAAGTTCTTACAATGGACTATAATACTAAAGAGATGTTTGATGCCCAGACAGCCTCTTTTTTGGTAGAAAGCAAATTAATTCCTGGTGGCTCCATGGTTCCCTTTACCCTCGGTTTTAAAGAGCAGGCAACTGCCAGGACATTCCAAAAGGTCTACGGTGGCCTTGTTATGGACTGGGCAAAAATAGTGAAATATGTCAGAGACTATAAATAGCGCTCGAACAAAAAATTCTGGTTTTTGTTCAGATACTAAAGAACCTTTATCAGGGAAGGAGGTAAAATGAGAAAAAGCTTTCTGGTTATATTAGTCTCGGTATTTTTTTCCTCCTGGCCCAGCCCGGCTCTTGCCCAAAGATGGTGTAAATTATGCGCCATGGATCTTGTTAAATACAAAACAACCAAATATATCATTACCCTGAATGATGACACCAAAATTAATACCTGCAGTATCCACTGTGCCGCAATTGTTTTAAATAAAGAAAAAGAAAAGGTGACAAATGTTGAAGCAGCTGATTACCTTACTGGCAAAATGCTGACTGCCAAAAAGGCTTTTTATGTTTTAAGCAGTGATATTAGAGGCGTTATGTCCAAAAAGAGTAAATTAGCTTTTTCTACTCAGGCTGCGGCTCATGCCTTCTTAAAGGAACATGGGGGTGAAATGGCTGATTTTAAAGACGCCCTGAGTATGGCCATGGAAGATTTGGACGCTGACATGACCATGGTAAAGGAAAAAGTGAAAATGATGGTTAAACTGGGAAAGATGGTAGCCGAGAAAAAAAGCTGTTTTAGCTGTCATGGCATTAACGGCCAGGGTGGAATAAAAAATCCTGGTTCTGTATACAGCTCCATCCCTGGTTGGAGAATTCCCCAAAGCGCTCTTAGTCCTGCCTCTAAGTCTCAACTAAAAGAAATGATTACTCATGGAATCACAAAGGGGATGAAAGCTGATTCTGTTTATCTCTCTAACCGGGAAAAGGCCGGGATAAAAATGCCGGCCTGGAAAGGATTAATTAAAGGTAAGGAATTACATGCCTTGGTAAATTATATCTGGCATATAAAAACAAGGGAAAACAAAGTATAATGCTAGGCAAATCGGATAAGATCGATCCGATTTCAGAATGGGCCGCAAAATGGATCTTGTATGAATTGGGAGGACCCAGGAAGGGAGGAAAATGGTTCTTTGTTATTTTGGCCATTTTTTCTATCCTGGTGGTCTTTGCTTTTGTCGATCTTGCACCCAAGGTAGAATCTGAATTTTTTTTTTCCAATGATGATCCAAGGCTTCAAACTTCACAAGAAATCTCCAGACTATTCCCGGCATCACCCAAGATTATCATTAACGCTTCCGGAGGAGAGGTCTTATCAACTCAATTCTTATCAAAGGTGCGCCAATTATCAGATGCCCTCGCTGGATTGAAGGGCATTAAACAAATTATAAGCCTTACCCATGGCCCTCAAACACCTGGGTCAGTCCCCAAAAGCGAACTATGGCGCCGCCTGTTATTGCCTGACAATAGCAATAAAACAACAAATCTTATTATCAGCCTGAATGAAAGTAATAACAATTCCGATCCAGGCATCCTGATTTCCCAAATAGAAGAGGCTGTCGCCAGATTTACAGCTCCGGATTTTAAGCTTGCCGTATCCGGTGTCCCTTATGTAGTTGAACAGATTAGACGGCATCTCTTGAAAGACCTTCGAATATTTAGTCTGGCTTCCATGATAATTTTTGGCATTTTTACCCTGTTTGTTTTTCGTTCATGGCAGGTATCCTTGGGGACACTTATCACTTGTATGACAAGCTGCAGTATTACTTTGGCCTTGCTTTATATCTTACGAGTTCCCATTGGAATATTAACTGCAAATATGGTTACAATAGTTTTTGTCCTAACTCTTTCCCATATCGTATTCTTGACCTCCAATGCGCAACGCCTGCTGACAGCAATGCCAGAACAAGCAAAAGAAGCCCGATTTCAGGCAATTTATGAGACCTTCTGCGCCTCTTTCTGGTGTATGCTAACCACTCTTTTTGGTTTTTGCAGCCTTATGTTTGCCACTGCCAAGCCATTGAAGGAGCTGGGAATTTCCGGCGCCATCGGAACTATAATTTCTATCCTGGTGGCTTATGCGGTTTACCCTCATTTTCTGGCATCCGTTCCCGCATTATCTCCCTCATCTCAAAATCGAGGCATTCAGTCTATTAAGAGCTATATGAATCATCATCCAGGCATGGGGGTGTTTGGGATTTGTATTATGTTATTATTGGCAAGCTCCGGGCTGGCTCAGATTAATACGGATCCAAGTTTGTTCTCTTATTTCAAAAAGGGAGGGGAAATCTATAATGGTCTTGAGGCAGTGGATCTCAACGGAGGAAGCAGTCCCCTGAATATAGTAATCAGAGATGCCGATGGCCTCCGTTTGGATACTTATGCTGTATATTATAACCTCAAACAGATCCAGAATACCCTGGAAGAAATCCCTGATGTGGGCCTTGTGTTGTCTCCCGCGGTTATAGTGGAAGAGGGAAAACTCAGCCCTCAGGCCTTTATTGATTCCCCCAAATATATTTTGGATGTGCTGGAGTCAGAAAGCTTCAATCAAATAGCCTTGAGCTTTGTAACCCATGAACGGAAACAAGGCTTGCTGTCTTTGCGTATGAGAGAGATAAGCCGCCAAACGAGCAGGGAAGAGATAATTAATAAAATCATAGATCAGATTAAACAGGCTGACTTTATCCCTGAGCTGGCAGGCGGCTTATTCCTTTTGCAGTCAGAAATGGCTAAATTGGTTGTAAATAGTATTATTGCCGGGGTAGGTGGGCTTTTTTTTCTTTTTTTTGTTATTGCCCTGATAGTTTCTCGGTCCTTCAAGCTTACGTTCATCATGTTCATTGGCCTCGTGGCAATTCCTCTTTTTATACTAGGAATGCTGGGGCACTTTGGCCGACCGCTTGATATGATTGCCTCGCCTTCTGTTAATATTGCGATTGCCCTGGGTATTGATTTCATGCTTCACCTGGTAATGCGAGTCAGGCAATTGCAGTCACTTAAAGATCAAGAACAAAGCAACAGAAATACTTGGAGACAGGCCAGATTAGAATTATTGAAACCGATTCTGGGCGCTACTGTAATTATTTCGACCGGCTTTGGTATTTTTAGTCTATCAAGTTTCCCTCCAACCCAAAGCTTTGGTGCTGCGGTGGTAACAGGAACTTTTTTTTCCTGTTTAGTGGCATTAATAGCGGTTCCTTATGGGGC
>DAOWOF010000001.1 GCA_030642205.1 Desulfobacteraceae bacterium
AGTGCTTAAAATCTTTATCTTTTTTGAAATTAAACGTAACCTTAGAGGTTCCAACTTATTCAAATCGATATGAAAAATCGCTCTTTGTGGATAGGTAGTATCTAATTGTTTTAGCTTTGCTTTTTTTCCTGGATATGATATTTTTTAATTGAATAAAAGATTTTTTTGATCAATTAACTGGATTAATTTCAATGCGCTTAATTTGCCCAAAGTCAAGTGTAAAAGATAAATTTACCATAAAAAATGGGCAAAAGAGGGCTTTTGAAATTGAAATGGCAAAGATATAATTTATGGGTAATATAATTTCCATTACCAACCAGAAAGGTGGAGTAGGTAAAACCACAACTGCGATTAATCTGGCTGCCTCGCTTGCTGCTGCTGATAAGAGCTGTCTTTTGATCGATAGTGATCCACAGGGGAATGCAACCACTGGGATGGGAGTTGATCGTATTTCCTTAAAAAATGGGCTTTTTAAATTTATGGTGGAAGATGCTCAGGAAGAAGAGGTAATCAAAAAAACAAATATTCCCGGACTTGATTTCATTGGAGCAAGTATGGACCTTGTCGGGGCTGAAATTGAGATGTCCGATTTAGAGGACAAAGAATACTGCCTGCGCAAAAAGCTTATTAATTTAAGAAGAAAATATAAATATATTTTTATTGATTGCCCTCCTTCATTGGGTTTTCTGACGATTAATGCCCTGACAGCTGCTGATACCATTCTGGTCCCTCTTCAATGTGAATATTATGCCTTAGAAGGATTGTCTCAACTTTTAACAACGGTCAACGCCCTCAAAAAAAGGCTTAATCCTAATTTGGGTTTAATGGGCATCCTTTTGACTATGTATGATAAACGAAATAATATTTCACAACAGGTTGCAGAAGAGGTAAGGTCTCATTTCAAAAGTAAGGTGTTTAAAACTGTAATCCCGCGCAATGTACGTTTGAGTGAGGCTCCCAGTTATGGAAAGCCAATCCTGCTTTATGATATCAATTGCAAAGGGGCTCAAAGTTATCTTGCATTAGCAACAGAAATGATCAAAAAGGGATAAAACTAATAATGGCAAAACGAAAAGTTCTCGGAAGAGGTTTATCAGCCTTGATTCCCGAAGCAAATAAATTGATTGATAAAGAAGTAAAATATTTTGAGTGTTCTGTTGATGAAATAGAGCCCAATCCCTATCAACCCAGGGAAGATTTTTCGTCCTCTCGTATGGAAGAAATGGTGAACTCAGTAAAAGAAAAGGGGATTATCACGCCGTTGTTAGTAAATAAAATTGATTCGGGATATCAACTGATTGCAGGAGAACGGCGCTGGCGTTCAGCCAAACAGGCAGGGCTAAAACATGTACCAGTGGTGGTACGTAATGTTTCTCTAACTGAGTCATTGGAGCTGGCACTAATAGAAAATATTCATCGAAAAGATCTCAATCCCATAGAAGAAGCTACTGCCTATAAAAAATTATTAGATGATTCAGGGCGTAGTCAGGAATCCCTTGCCAAATTATTGGGAAAAAATCGTACAACTATTACCAATATGCTGAGGTTGTTAAATTTACCCATATATATCCAGCAAGATTTAATTTATGATCGGCTTTCCATGGGGCACGCTCGCTTGCTGGCCGGCATAAAGGATGAGGCATTACAGCAATTTTTAAGAGATATTATTATCAAAAAATCCCTGACGGTTCGTCAGGCAGAGTCACTGGCAAGGGTCAAACAATCTTCTGCTAAAAAACAACCATCTCAGAAGCAGGATTTAGAAATGGATTATTATATACAATCATTGGCGGATAATCTTAAACGCTCCTTTGGCACCAAAGTTGATATCAAGAGAAAAGGACAGAAAGGTAAAATTATTCTTCACTTTTATTCTGATGATGAATTGGATCGGTTGCTCAATATTTTAAACTAAGGACTTGTCCGGAAATAAGTTGGACAAGTCCCAAGGAACTGAGAATATTGAATTCAGGTTCTTCAGAATAATATGTAGACAGTAAGGTGTTGTTCTAAAACGGTAAGTATAATTAGCATGTGGAAGGTCTTTTTTATTGGCTAAAATACAGGGTAGTCTCAGGAGTTGTAAAACGTGAAATTAATGATAATGGATGGGCAAGGGGGCGGGATAGGATCGACTATTATTAAGGGTCTTAGAGAGAGACTTGGTCATGATATTGAAATACTTGCCTTGGGCACAAATTCTATCGCCACTTCCCGAATGATGAAGGCCGGAGCCAACAGGGGAGCCACTGGTGAAAATACAATTGTCAGGACAAGTATGCTTGTGGATGTAATTATTGGACCATTGGCTATTATTATGGCCAACTCAATGTTGGGAGAAGTAACCTCCAGGATGGCTAGTGCTGTAAGTTCAAGTAGTGCTAAAAAGATATTAATTCCCCTAAACCAGGAAAATGTTCAGGTTATTGGCGTCTCAGGTGAACCATTACCACATTTGGTAAACAAGGTTGTAAATATTATAAGGGAAATGAATCAACATGTGTGAATCAACAGCTTATATATTAAAAAATGGCGTGGAAGAATTAGTCCTTGAGAGCGTTGACAGTATCGAGGATCTTGGAAACGGAATCAAATTGCGTAGTATGTTTGGAGAAGAAATTAAAATAAAAGCAAGGTTTAAAACATTGTCTCTTGTGGATCACAAGATTATCCTGGAGTCATATTAGGATATCGGAAATTTATTCAGCGCTCTTATTTTAACAAGTGCTTTAATCAGGTCGCATAAAGGTAGCCCAACAACATTTGAATAAGAGCCTGAAATGCTTTCAACCATAAATGCCCCAATCCCCTGGATAGCATAGCTCCCTGCCTTGCCATATGGTTCTTCGGTGTTTATATAAGCATCTATTTCTTGTTCTGTAAGCTTTTTAAAATAGACATTGGTGGTAATCGCTTCCAGGCTGGCCATCTGACCTGATGGGTCTAAAATACATATGCCGGTTATGACCGCATGCCTCCTTCCATTCAGCAATAACAACATCTGTCTTGCTTCTCTGGTATCTTTTGGTTTCCCAAGCAGTTGATTACCCGACAGCACCAGTGTATCAGCTCCAAGAACCCAGTAACTGCCAATAACAGCCTTAACACTTGCTGCCTTCTTTTGAGCTAAATGACAGCAAAGTTCTTCTGGAATAAAGCCTGTTTCATTCTCTATGATGTTACTTGCTTGAATTCGGAAAGGAATACCTGTTTGTATCAGAAGTTCTTCTCTGCGTGGAGAAGCTGAAGCCAGAATCAAAGGATTCTCTGTGCTGATAAATGGAAATTTCATAAATGATCTACAAATCAAAAAGGGCTTTGGCATTATTGGTGGTTTGTCGGGCCAGGTCTGCCAGGGTTATATTTCTCAGGCGCGCCACTTCTTGAGCCGTATAAGATACAAAAAAAGGTTCATTTCGCTTGCCTCTTTTGGGAACTGGCGCCAAAAAGGGAGCATCAGTTTCCAGGAGCATAGATTCAATAGGAATACTGGATGCCACCTCCTTTGTTAAAATAGCATTCTTATAAGTTACTACTCCGGGAATTGAGATATAATATCCTAATTCTATAAAAGCCAAGGCCAGTTCCTTGTCACCTGAAAAGCAATGGATAACGCCCTTGCCTTTTCCATATTTTTTTAAAATATCATATACTTGAGTGTGAGCTTCTCGATCGTGGATAATGACCGGCAGATCCAGGTCATTGGCTAGTTTTAGTTGAAGCTTAAAGAAATCCAGCTGGTCTGAGGGCGAAGAATAGCCTCGATAAAAATCGAGTCCGATTTCTCCCCATGCGACCACCTTGGAATCTCCTGCCAATTGGGTTACCTGATCAATATATTTCAAAGAGGATGGGCCGGCATTATGAGGATGATAACCAACTGATGCATATATGGAATCGTTCTGGTGCGCTAGTTCTATTGCTTTTTTGGAGCTATTATAATCAATTCCCACAGTGATTATATGAGAGAGGCCTCCTTCTAAGGCAGTTTTAATAACTTGCTCTCTATCCTGGTCAAATTCATGTAAATCCAGGTGGGCGTGTGTGTCAATTAACATGCTTTCAAATATATCTCTCAAGTTTATCACCTTATCTGACAATAAAATGGACATAGGCATAATTAAAAAAATATCTGTTTGGCTCATATTTGCCAAGCACAAATTTTGATGCGATACTAATAAGCCCATCTATTTTTTCGTTTGGTATACTATATTTTCTTTTTTATTTCTTTAAAAATATATTGGTTGCTAAAACAATGTCTCAATTAAAAGAAGAACAAATATTTCCTGAAAAAAAACGGTTGCTTGAGACGCAATTAGCTTACCAAAAAAAACTCAATAATATTACCAATCAAATTCACTCTGCCAATAATACAAATGAAATTTTATTGAACCTCCAAGGCGAAATTCTGGGTCTTTTTGACGCTGATCGTATTACAGTCTACTTGATTGATGGGATAAAGAAACAAATAGTATCCAGATTCAAGACAGGTAATGAAATAAAAGAAATCAGAATACCTATTGACTGCCGGAGTCTTTCCGGTTTTTGTGCAGCTACCGGCAAAGTAATGAATTTCAACAATGTTTATGACAAAGAGGAACTAAAAAAGCTTAGTCCTCAATTGGTATTTGATCAGAGCTGGGATAAAAAATCAAACTATAAAACAACGCAGGTGCTTGTAGCCCCCATTTTTTATAATAAATTTATGCTTGGAGTCATCCAGGTCATCAATAAAAAAGGGAATACGGCTTTTACCAAGGCTGATCAGATAGCGATTCTGGATATCGCCAAAGTCCTGGGATTGGCATTTTATAAAAATCAAAAAGCGTCCAAAAAAGATAAACCGACTAAATTTGAATTTCTTATTACAAATAATATAATAAGCGGCAAAGATCTTGCCGAGGCTATGTCACGCGCCAGGAAAACAAAAAGAACCATAGGCTCAATTTTAATTTCCGATTTCCAGGTATCAAAAGATGATATAGGCAAATCTCTTTCCAATTTTTTCAATACCCGCTTTATTCCCTATGATGATAAAATGGTCATCCCTGGCCAGCTACTCAAAGGCCTGAAGGTCAATTTCCTGAAAAACAATCTTTTTGTGCCTATTGCCCAGGATAGGGAAAAAGTAATTATAAGCATGGGAGATCCAAGCAATCTTCCAGTAAAAGATACTATAAAAAGAATTATTCCTGCCAAAGAGTATGAATATTGTGTGTCTACCAAGGATGATATTTTTAATATGATTGATCTGTTCTTTGATGTGAAAAGAACAGAAATGATGACCGATTCCGGCAGTATCGAAGACATTCTGGGGCAGTTAGATAGCGTTGATGATGATGAAATGGACGCTAGTTTTGATAGTTTATCGGAGGATGACAGCGCCATTGTCAAGCTTGTCAATAAAATGATTGTAGATGCCTATAATAGAGATGCATCTGATATCCATGTTGAACCTGGTCAAGGGAAGGATAATGCGGAAATACGATTCAGGATAGATGGGTCCTGCCAAATTTATCAAACTATTCCATACACTTATAAGAGGGCTATAGTCTCCAGACTCAAGATCATGTCTGACCTCGATATCGCTGAAAGGAGACTCCCGCAGGATGGTAAAATAAAATTCAGAAAATTTGCTCCACTTGATATCGAGCTCAGGGTCGCTACTATTCCTTCTGTTGGGCAGAATGAGGATGTGGTTATGCGTATCCTTGCCTCGGGAGATCCTATTCCTTTAGAAAAAATGGGCATGAGTGAAAGAAATTATAATTCTTTTATAGATCTGGTAAGCAGACCTTATGGTATTATCCTGGTAGTCGGACCTACGGGTAGCGGTAAAACAACTACCCTGCATGCGGGTCTTGGTTATATTAATAAGCCTGAAACAAAGATATGGACTGCTGAAGATCCTGTTGAGATAACGCAGAAAGGCTTGCGTCAGGTGCAGGTACAGGCAAAAATAGGATTTAATTTCGCAACAGCCATGCGTGCCTTTTTAAGGGCTGATCCAGATGTTATTATGGTGGGCGAAATGCGTGACCATGAAACAGTTTCAACAGGAATTGAAGCTTCTTTAACAGGCCATTTAGTATTCAGTACACTCCATACAAATAGTGCCCCTGAAACAATAACCAGGCTTTTAGATATGGGAATGGACCCATTTAATTTTGCAGATGCTTTATTAGGTGTTCTTGCTCAACGTCTGGTGCGAACACTTTGTAAGGATTGTAAGGAAAAATATCATCCTGATAGAAAAGAGTTTGAGGCCCTGGAGAGGGCATATAATGGAGATTTTAATGGCCTCGGATTTGAGTATAATGACGATTTTTTCCTATATAAGCCTGCTGGTTGCGCTCAATGTGGGAACACAGGCTATAGGGGCAGAACAGGAATTCATGAATTGCTTATTGGAACAGATCCCATGAAAAGTCTTATCCAGGACCGAGCCAAAATGGAGGATTTAAGAAAGCAATCTATTGAAGATGGAATGACAACCCTGTTGCAGGATGGCATCCGCAAGGTCTGCTTAGGTCAAACAGATCTTTTACAAGTTAGAAAAGTGTGCATTAAATAATTTAATATCAAAATTTGTTTTCTAATTAGCTCGGTTTTGAAGGTCGTGGACGAAAAAAATATTTTGATGCCATCAATATTTAAACTGTCCTTTTTCATAAATTATAACTTTTTTACCATCTGTAAGCTCGGCTTGTACTATTTTTTCCTCTGTGTTTACAAGGTCCCAATGAAGAGCTGAATCATTGAAGCCTAATGTGTTTTTAATTTCTTTTGTAAGTTCAGTTGGGTCACCATCATAGGTATCGGTATAAGAAGATCCCATGGCTATATGACAATTGCCATGACGTCCGCCATAGTTTTCATCGAAAAGGGTATTAGCCATAAATTTATTAATCCTTGAAAAACGTTTATCTGTAAGAGAAAATTCACCTAGTCTGGATGCCCCGCGATCCATGGCTAATTGTTGCTGAACAAATTGGAGCCCTTTTTTTGCCTTAATCTCTTTTAATACTCCTTTTTTAAAAAAGAGATGGATACCCTCAACATAATTTCCGTTTCGAAAAGATGGTTGATTAGCGTAATATTGTCCTTCGGTCTTGTGCCAATCAGGGGAAAGAAAGAGTTCAAAACTTGGAATATTATGGCCTGAGATGCCAATCCATTTACGTTTTTTACCTGGCGCAATTCGTAAATCTATTTGATTCCCTGTAATATGATAATATTTGACATCCATACTATTAATCCAGGTTTTGATCGTCATGGCATTCTTATGAATTTCTTTCCAGGCGCGAACAGGATCCTTTTTATCCAGATAACATGCCCTAATAATTTGATTAGTATATTCTTTAGGAGTTAACTGTGCATATTTAGCCAATTCTTCTGTAGGAGAAACGCAAAGAGTCCATCCAAATTTTCCTTGTTCTTCCCGTTCATTGAGGATGTCACGCAAAAATTTTCTTGCCACTGCTGCTTTACCAATTTTCTTTGGATCAATCTGGCTAAGATGGGTTAGCGATTCAGGGGCTCGTAAGAAGATGTTTCCATTGACATTTTCCATTAACTCCTTTTGGCCTGGCGCAGTGAAAGCGAGTTGATTCTTGTTGGCCAAATTATAAAAATCATACTCAATAACAGGCGAGATCACTGGCCTCATAATTGGATTCATACCCATTTCCAGGATTTTTTTATGCAGGACCTCGGCCAATTTTAAAGCCGCCGGGTCAAATCTTATAAGGATCTTATCCCCTCTTTTATAAGTTTCCTTCCTTGCTGTTTTAAGCCCCCATAAAAGCACGTCTGCGTATTTTATT
This sequence comes from Desulfobacteraceae bacterium, assembly GCA_030642205.1. Classification (GTDB taxonomy): domain Bacteria; phylum Desulfobacterota; class DSM-4660; order Desulfatiglandales; family Desulfatiglandaceae; genus DAOWOF01. The sequence goes on from DAOWOF010000001.1 coordinate 7,827, forward strand.
ATTTGTAATTTTGTGAGCATTTTAACTCCAGACTTCGTGAATTGAATTTTATTATTTGCCTAACACTTTAACATCAATGAATAATATTAGAATAGATAGAAAAAATATTTCAGGGGAGTTAACCACTGTAAAACAATAAAAGGATTAATCCCAAAAAATAGTGACTGTAATAATCGTTTTATTAAAATGATGTCCGGATAGATTATGTTTTTTTACATAATTTCTTCTTTATTGGATTGAATGCTATTTTCAGGACTTCATCCATTTGCTTGACAAAGTAAAAATTTAGCTGCTTTTTAATTTTATCAGGGATGTCATCAAGATCTCTTCTGTTGTCATGGGGAAGTATTATGTGTTTAATGCCATAACGATTTGCTGCAAGTACTTTTTCCTTGACACCTCCAACAGGCAGTACTGCACCCCTTAGTGTAACTTCACCGGTCATTGATAGTTGAGGTTTAATTGATCTTGAGGTTAACAAAGAAGTCAAGGCAGTCAGAATAGTAATTCCGGCTGAAGGACCATCTTTTGGAATGGCGCCTGCCGGAACATGAATATGCAGGTCATGATTTTGATAAAAGTCATCAGAGATATTGAGGTGTTTCGCATTGGATCTTATATAACTAAGGGCAGTTTGAGCTGATTCCTTCATGATCTCTCCCAATTGGCCAGTTAGAACCAGCGATTTCTGTCCAGGCATCATTGTAGCTTCCACAAACAGGATATCTCCACCAGATGCTGTCCAGGCCATCCCAATGGCTACTCCCGGGATAGATGTACGTGTTTGTAAATCAGAAGTAAATTTGGGATTCCCCAGGAATTCATGGATGTTTTTATCTGTTATAATAAATTTATCTTTTGCTCCTTCAGCTACCCTTCGTGCCAGCCCCCTACAAACAGAACCGATTTCCCGCTCCATGTTTCTGAGGCCTGCCTCACGAGTATAACCCCGTATTATTTTTCTAATGGCTGATTTTCGAAATAAGACTTTTTTTATGGCTAACCCATGTTCTATTATCTGTCTTTTGATGAGAAACCGGGTTGCAATATTTATCTTTTCATCTTCAGTGTAACCCACCAATTCCAGAACTTCCATCCTGTCAAGTAATGGAGAAGGAATAGGATCCAGTTGATTGGCAGTAGTAATAAACATAACTTTACTGAGATCAAATTCCAGTTCTAAATAATGGTCTGCAAAAGAAAAATTTTGTTCAGGGTCAAGGACTTCAAGAAGAGCGGATGCTGGGTCTCCCCTGAAGTCTGTTCCAAGTTTATCTATCTCATCCAACATAAATACAGGATTATTTGAGCCAGCCTTTTTTAGCCCCTGGATGATCCTGCCAGGTAGTGCCCCAACATAAGTCCTGCGATGGCCACGAATTTCAGCTTCATCCCTGACTCCTCCCAGAGAGATCCTGATAAATTTTCTGCCTAGTGCTTCCGCAATGGAACGTCCCAAACTGGTTTTGCCTGTTCCTGGAGGACCAGTGAAACATAAAATAGGGCCTTTATGGGCAGGATTGAGTTTGCGAACCGAAAGGTATTCAAGTATTCTTTGTTTGATTTTTTCTAAATTATAATGGTGTTGATGAAGTATCTTCTCCGCCTGTTTTATATCCAACATATCATCTGTACTATCTAGCCATGGTAAGTCAAAAAACCAATCAAGATATGTCCTTGATACGGTATATTCAGGAGAAATAGGCTGCATTTTAGATAACCTCTTGAGCTCTTTGTTCACGACTTTTCTAGCGTCCTTGGGAAGATCTTTTTCGTCAAATTTCTCCTGTAATTCTTCGATTTCGCTTATCTCACTTTGATCCATGCCTAGTTTTTCTTTGATAGTTTTTAGCTGTTCTTTAAGATAATATTCCCTCTTTGATTGATCCAAACCCATTTCTACTTCTTCCTGGAGTTCTTTTCCCATTGATTTGAACTGAATTTCCTCATTAAGAAATAAATTCAGCTTTTCTAATCTTTTTTTGACGTCCAGGGTTTCGAGCATCTCCTGCTTCTTCTTTCTATCTAGCTTGAGGGTGGATGTAATCATATCCGCCAAAGGACCTGGTTGATCGATATGCAAAGAAATTTTAACTAGTTCATTGGCTAGATGAGGGGATAAGTTTACTATTTGTTTAAATAAAATCCATATATCAGTCATTTGGGAATCGATTTCTTTTCCCGAATGTTCAATGTTTTTAAGTTCTGTAATCCTGGCCTGTTTGTAAGGATGCTCTGAGATAATTTCATCTATATTCGCCCTGGATAGTCCTTGAACAGCAAGAACCCTTCCTTCTTTTTCCGAGGTGAATTTTATTATTTTGCAGATTGTAGCTATTTTGTACGTCTTGATGAGATCTTTATCCTTCTTCTTTTTATCTTTTACCATAGCCACAATGATTAATTTATCACCTTTAAGGGCATCATCAATCAGATTTATGTTGTCATCGTCTTTAATCATTAAAGGCACTATGATCATGGGAAAGATAGCTGTATCACGCACCGGAAGCACAGGCATGATTTCAGGGTAATTAAGTTCTGGTTTATCAGTTTTTTCCATATATTATCTCCTCGGTTTTATGAGGTTGTAGAAAGCAAAATAATGCCTTTTTGCAAAATTTTATATGTTAATCGATCTATAAGCTTTGCGAAATCTCTCCTTTTATCCAATTTCGCCTTTCTTGAGCCTAAACGGAATTGATTTTTTTCAAAGGTTTCGATCTGCCGCAGGTTTATTTATAATTTATCCCGTTTGACAAAAGACATCAAGAATGGATGCGTATTTTATAATAATCATTCATTGAGTATAGTAAAGGGATTAATAATATTGATAATCCAAAAAGACAGACAAAAATTGATGGATTTGTGCAAAGTTAATCAACAGGCAGGGGAAGAATAGGCTCTGGTCTGAAGTAGAACCGTTTGTATGCACTAAAAAAAATGGTACAGAAAGGGTAGCACACTTCCACGCCTGGTAAAAAGGCGCATTAACTTTTTACCAGGTTATAAAACATTGAAGTAGAAATTGGAAGAAAAGGAGACTTTTCTTATTGGATCCTAAAATTTGGCATGGCCCTTTTATTTTCCCTGAAAATTTGGCCTCCTTTTTTCAAGAAAAGCAGCAACACCCTCTTTATAATCTTTACTGGTGCTGCAACGGGAAGCCAACATGGATAGTTTATCAAGATCACGATCCACAGGTGGCTTCAATAGTTCATTAATAGAAACTTTATGGGCAGATAGACTCAATGGGGCATTTTTTGCCATATCAGAGGCCCATTTATAGGTAAATTCTTCTAGTTCGGATTTGGCTATAATTCGGTTGATAAGTCCCATATGATAAGCTTTGTCAGCATCAAAATCTTTATTACCGGTTAGAAGAATTTCGGAGGCATTGCCAGGCCCGACAAGTTGCACCAATCTTTCGACACCCCTGGAGGTATAAGCAATACCCAGTTTTGCAGCTGGTATTCCGAATTTTGCATCATCAGCGGCTAATCGTAAATCGCTCATAAGGGCGATGGCACATCCTCCTCCCATGCAAAAACCATGGATCATGGAGATTACCGGTTTTTCCAGCGCCAAAATGCTTGCCAGGGCATTTTTTATGGCTTCATCATAATTGATGGTAGAAGATCCAAATCTGACTTTTTCAAATTGAGAAATGTCTGCCCCAGCAATAAAGGCTTCTTCTCCTGCTCCGCGTATAATAAGCGCTCTGATAGAGAGATCTTCTTTTATCTCCTCTATCAAGATGGGTATTTCTCTCCACATCTCAAGACTGATGGCATTGCGCATTTCCGGGCGATTAAAAATTAACCAGGCCAGAGGTGGTTCTTTGTGAATATAGATGGATTTGTTTATCATGCTTCTTCTCGTTTGCTAAGTGTCTGTAACGAAATAAGAATCTCATTTCTAACCTGAATCTGAGCGCTAAATGCAATACTGATTTCGTTACAGACCTTAGTAGTTTTTATGGCAAAGGGCCTGTTTAAAGATAGTGTTTTATAATAGATAGTCAGTGTTTACATTTTTGAGGGCATGAAAAATATTTCCCTTTATCTTTTTATTTGAGCGATAGAATATTTTTAACATTGTTTTTATTTCTTCCCTTTTAGTCGATACGGAGCTTGGGCAACCCAAATCTATTATTGGCAATTCCATATAATCAGCATATCTTTGAACCACATTTTCATCCAATAAGTAGAGAGGCCTGATAATCGAAAGGGTTCCATTGAATAATTGCTGAACAGGTAGCATGGTACTAATTGATGCCCCATAAAAAATGTTCAGAAAAAGGGTTTCTATTAAATCATCCTTGTTATGCCCAAAGGCAATCTTGTTACATCTAAAGTCAGAAGCCAGTTGGAAGAGCAGTTTTCTCCTGAGTCGAGAACATAAAAAGCAGGGATTTTCCTTGTTCTCTGGACCATGGGCCTTTAGCCCGATATCAGTCCTTAAAACTTTATATTTAAAGCCGTGATGAATAAAAAAAGATTCCATTTGGGAGCCTGAATTAAATCCAAATCCCGGATCAATATGTACTGCGGTTATCTGGTATTCAATAGGGATACGCCTGATTCGTTCCCTTAGAAGCCATAGTAGAACCATGCTATCTTTGCCTCCTGATACAGCAACAAGAACATGGTCCCCATCCTTTATCATTTGGTGCTGGTGAATGGCCTTTCCAGCAAGCCTTTTTAATTCTTTTGCAACAAAACTCATGGTTTCAGCTAAACTCCAGTTTTTATTTGCGCTCGTGGCCCAAAAAGTTTAGTTCCGAGTCTGATGATATTTGCCCCTTCTTCAATTGCTACCTGGTATGATGAGGACATCCCCATTGAAAGATATCTCATTTCAAATGCTTTATTGTCCTTTCTCTTCAACTCTTCAAATAACCTGCAAACCCTTGAAAAATATGGGCGACAGTCTTCCTGATTGCTGGTTGCGGGACCCATTGTCATTAAACCCATAATTTTGATGTTTTTTAATTGAGAGATCTTTTCTACAAGAGAGATCGTATTTATGGGTAAAACTCCAGGTTTCTGCCCCTCTTCAGCGCTGTTTATCTCTATCAGGATTGGCATTGATTTGGCATGTTTTAAGCTTGCCTTATCAATAGCTTTGGCCAGCTTAAATGAATCTACTGTCTCAATCATATCGAACAGTGCAACCGCCTTTTTTGCCTTATTACTTTGGAGGTGTCCAATCATATGCCATTTAGCACGGTCGCCTATAGCTTGAAAGGCAAGCTCAGCCTCTTTAACATAGTTATGACCAATAATATGGAGCCCTCCTTCCAAGGCCTCCAGCATTTCAGAAGATGATCTGGTCTTGGCTGCCCCCACAAGTTCTACTGTCTTTGGGATGTCTTTCAGGATTCTGGCTACATTTTCTTTGATCATAACAGCACTCCTCTGATAATATAAAATATAAATGCATAAAAGTTAAAAGGGCTTCTGCCTGGACCAATTTTTTAAAGGACGATACCATGAAAAATAAATGCTGATGTTATCAAGATTATTAAACAACATTCTTCAGAAGCTGAGATAACATGTGCACTACTTTTTAAGATTGCAAATAATTATCATATACAACTTGAAGAACTAAGTTTTGCAATAGATCAGCTTGAGATCTCCCTTATTAAATGTCAATTGGGACTCTTTGGCTATAAACCACAAAAAAACAAATTAAACCGGCAGAATATGTTCCTGAAGGTCTTGAAAGGGCTATTCGGGACTCTTTAATTGGGGGCAAGTTGCATTGCAAGATCGCATGGAAGATTGCGAAACAACTCAATATTGGCAAAATGGATATTTCATCTGCATGCGAATCTCTTAAGATTAAAATTTCAGGCTGTCAGTTAGGCGCTTTTTAATAAACTTCTGTCTAAAAAATACTTATTTATGCAAAAAAGCCTTATCCTCAGTGAAAGCAATAGAACTCCAGGGTTGAGGATAAAGGCTTATCAAAAGATACTCAGCAAGAGCTACAAGAGCCACCGCAGGAAGGCGCCGCTGACATGCTGGACACAATATTAAAACCAGAGCCCATGGGGCTGTTAATAAAATCGATCTTTATTGGTTTTACACGGTTAAAAAGATCTTTTTCAACTAGATAGGTGATATCTCTGTCTTCAAATTTCATATCATTATCTTTAAGCTCATCCAGAGCCATACCCAAAGAGGGCCCTGATCAGCCTCCTGGCGTAAGCATTATCCTGACTGAGGCATTTCCCTTGTCTTTAAGGATATCCCCCAGCATTTCATTTGCTTTTTCTGTTACTTCAAACATGTCAACCTCCTAATTATTTTAATATGATGCATAAAATAATGCATAAAAGCGTGTTTGTCAAATATTGAGACCTAATAAACATAATACAGTCTAGGAATACCATTGGTTTTAAAATATATAGTTTTATTTTAAATTAAGATACTTCAGATAATCTCTGTTTAAGCCAGATTAGAACTTTATTAAATTCATACCCCAGTTCAGCCATTGCTTTTCCTCTGTGACTTACTCGATTTTTTTCTTCTAAGCTCATCTCCGCAAATGTTTTTTCCAAAGGGGGATAATAAAAGAGAGGGTCATATCCAAAGCCTTCCTGACCTGTTAACTCTCTGGTAATGATTCCTTCACATTGGCCTTCGTAGATTAACGCTGGCCCCATGGGAACTGCGATTGCAATCACGCACATGAAAGTGGCTTTACGATTTTCCATGCCTTCCATGGTCTTTAATAGTTTAAGATTATTTTCAAAATCAGTGGCCTTGTCTCCTGCATAACGGGCAGAATAAACGCCTGGTTTACCATCTATTGCATCGACCATTAATCCGGAATCATCGGCCAGGGCTGGAATACCTAAGACTCTTGCTGTAAAGCGTGCTTTTTTTACTGCATTATCCTCAAAAGTTTCACCGTCTTCCTCAACTGTGGGGATAGGCCCAAAATCTTGCAGCCCCTTTATATCTACCTGAAAATCAGCAACCATATGTTTGAATTCGGTAAGTTTACCCTCATTTCCGGTAGCTAAAACCAGTGATTCATCATATTTTATTATCTCGTTGTTCAAATTCTGATCCTTTCTAATTTATCGAGTTTTGCTTTAATATCCAGAGCCTGTTTTTCGAAACCGGGCTTGTTGATTAAGGCAAACATGGCCTGTTTATAAGCTTCTACACCAGGTTGTATAAATGGATTATGTCCCAGAAGATATCCACTAATGGCTACTGATCTTTCCATCAGATAGTAAAACTGGCCCAGATTAAAGGCATTTCTTCTGGGGATTTCGACCGTCATATTAGGAACTCCACCCTGGTAATGCGCATAGGCTGGACCTTCAATTACCTTGCGATTGACAAAGCCCATGTCCTGATCTTGTTTGGGAAGGAAATTCAGTCCATCAAGATTTTGTTCCGAAAAAGGAATCTTAATAGAATTATCGTGGTCTAATAGCAGGAGAAAAGTCTCTATAATGTTTCTTTCACCTTGCTGAACCATTTGTCCGTTTGCGTGCAGTTTTTCAGAGTAGAGGGAAGGGGATAGCCAAAGCCCATGGCCATGATGCCCTTCACTTTCAGGAAATAGCTGTTCCATCCATCTGGCCACTGGATAAAGAGCCATGGCATTAGTTGCTATGACCTCAATCTTTTTTCCTGTCTGCCAGGCGGCAAAACGAATGGCTGCATGCACCAGTGATGGATTTTGCCAAAAATCATTTCCCAATGATATCTCTCTCATATGTCTGAAGCCAGCCGCAAACTCTTCAATATCTATATTAGCCATGGCCAGGCCGACCAATCCCACATCTGTCAGGACTGAAAACCTGCCTCCAATATTATCCGGGATTTCAAAGGATTGGTAGCCTTTTTTATTTACAAGTTCCCTCAATGCGCCCTTGACCTTATCTGTAGTTGCCAGGATCAACTTGTCCGCAGATACCCCCCAGTTTTTTTCCATTAGATCCTGGATTATACGGAATGCAATAGCTGTTTCAGTGGTAGTTCCTGATTTGGAAATAACATTGATTCCTACCTTTTTCCCTGCCAGCATATCCAGAGTATCACGAAAAAAATCAGGGTCCATATTTTGTCCCAGGAAATAGATCTCTGGGGCACCCCCCCTCTCTTTTCTGCTCAATTGATTAAAAAACTGATGAGAAAGAGCCTGAAAAGTTGCTTCAATACCAAGATATGATCCTCCAATACCCAATGAAACAAAGACATCTATTTCTTGTGAAAGCTTCTTTGCGGTGAATTTAATTTCTAAAAGATGTTGCCTGACTATTTTTATAGGAAGATTATGCCAACCGGTCATTGGGGTAGGCCCATCATGGATGTCCCCTTCATTATCTATCAGCATCTGATGGGCCTGCATGATTTGTGGCACAAGATCCTCAATCGTTTTTTTTCTGATTGGTTCTTTTCCAGGTGTATCAAAGATATAAGTCGGATCTAAGGTTATTTTATTTGCAGCCTTGAATTCTTTTGATTCAAAAGGGCTTTGTTCTCCTTGTCCTCTCTGAATCTGCTTTGTTACTGTTTGATTTGCTCCGATGTCGATTAGCTTTAATCCTTGCATGGAATTTCTCCTGTAACAGTTATCGTCATTAAAGACAGATTCCTTAAAGGTAAAAAAAATACATAGTATTTAAACTATACGATTTTCAGTACGAGCTTTTTGCCGAAACAAAAAAACTTTTGAATTATTTTAATCAATAAAGGAATAATTATGGTTAAAGAAATTGTCTCTATGCCATAGTTTAACCAACTGATTTAATTGAATAATTGGTTAATACAAAGAGAATATTTATTGAAAATTATCACAGACCTGGTTTAATATCCAGGGATTTCTTTTCCCTTTTATTTCATGTTTTAACAAACAAGGAGATTGCTTTGATTAAAATAACTTATTCCAAAATTAGATAAAAAATAAGAATGACAGCTAACAGCGATTAAGGCAGGATAAGACAACCTGGTCAAAGTATTGCTTCAGCAATGAGCCGTTTGGTATTGAATTTGCTACAACATACCAAATAACAGGGATATGAACAATTAGATCATATCGTTCAGACACTAGTTAGGTAAAAAAATGGGGTTCAATATAAAGACATCGGTTCTAAATAATTTCAAATAATTACAGCTATCTGAGCTGCCAGAGTAAAAAATTGCAAAAGTGTTAGCTGCTTTTATGCCTAAAATGAAGGATTCCACAAATTTAATTGATTTCCTAATCATAAAATGATATCGGATTTAGGTTGGAACTTATATTTTATATTTGGCATCATTCTATAGCATTATAACATGTTGAATAGCTTAAACCTATTTTTATTTAATAATGCTATATATTTCATATGCACTAAAGGCTTTTCTCCTGCACCTCTTGAAATTTTTCCAGGAGTGTCCTCTTGATGCATTTATAGATTTTTTTAAGGAGGTCTTAATGAAAAAAAGATTCATTTTTTTAATTTGTTGCACTTTTTTCCTTTTATACAGTAGTTTTGCCTGGTCATGTCACATTGATCTTAGCTCTTTCCAAACGAATAGTGGTATAACATTAATACCTGGAGAGATATATGATGGGGAAGCTGCATTTTTCGAAGAGATAATCGGTTCCAATGAAAATGTCATTCTAAAAAATGACGCATTTAATATCCCGTCAAATGCTGGCGATCTTATCTTTCAATACATATTTATATCGGATACTGGTGGTAATGACCACTTAAGGGCTACAATCAATTCCACCAATCTAATTGATATCTATACTACAAAAACCGGATGGTATTCTATGGATTTAAGCCCCTATCAAGGGCAAATGGTTAGCTTGTCATTTGAATTATTAACACATAATTCACCTGTTGAGTCAAAGGCCATTATCTCTAATTTAGATATTATCCCTGTCCCCAGTCCAACAAGTATGTTCTTGCTGGCAAGTGGTTTGATAGGCTTGGTTATACGTCACAGAAGGCCTCGCCTCAAATAAAGAGACATATTTCTTTTGATATTTATTTTGCAATAAGGAGTTGTCCTGAAATAAGTTGAACAATATTACGGGCAACTCCTAAGCATTTATTACAGAATGAACATCTTTAACAGCCTCTCCTAAAATCAATAACCTCTTTTGTTTGTTGTATCCCTTGCCAGGTTTATCTCAACTCCTGCTTCCTCCAATAAAGCTTGTACTGTTCCTTCTTTTTTATAGGCAACAATAACCTGATCAGGTTTAAATTCCAGTAGCCATTTGCCTACTAAGAACCCGCGTTTATGCTTTTCCATGGAATATGGGTTGCGGATGTATTCTTCCGAAATAACATCGTTACTAATACTGTCTATTGTTTGAAGCAAAAACCAGGGAGCCTTAGCCAAATGCTTTGCAAGAATTCCTTTTGGTCCATCAACAGGAATAAAACGATGGATATGTTCAGGCTTATGGCACAGTGCCTTAATCCTGATCATCACCACCCTTGGAAATCCTTCCAGGATCTCCTTTTCAAGGATACGAACAATGCGATCAGCAAGTTCGTAGGAATGGATTTTTAAGACTACATCCAAGTCAACCAAAAAACGTCCGCCAGCTGTACGGCTTAAGCATCGCTCAACTTTTACAACTCTGGGATTATTTTCTACTAGTCCTATGATTTCACGTTCAGAATCTCTGTCAATAGCCTCATCCATTAGATCACGAAGGGCTTTGAACAATAATTGCCCTCCTGACCAAAAAACAAAAATAGATACTAAGCCTGCAGCCCAGCTATCAAGATTGAAACCAAAATAAGAACCAAGGAGACTTACAAGAACGACCCCTGTAGACAGGCTATCAGCAAGATAGTCACGGGCATCAGCTACCAGGGCTGGGGAATTGAGACGATTTCCAACACCAAGCTGATAAAAACCAAAGGCTAAACTTATAGCTAATGAAATCAAGGCAACCGGCATCGCAATAGTTATATCAGGATAGGTGGTGGGTCCTAGTATGGCTTGACGGCCTATTTCATAGCCAGCAATTATAATAATAATTGATGTTATTAATGTTGCTATGTTCTCTGCCTTATACAAGCCATAAGGAAAGGATGGATGCTTCATACCTGCAAAGGATAAGCCTATAAAGGCTGCTAAAGCTGAAATGACATCAGCTCCAGAGTTTATAGCATCACCAAGAAGAGCCGCTGAATTTGAGTAAATACCAGTTATACCCTTCCCGATAGCTAAAACCAGATTGATTCCAATAGAAAGACCTGCGCTTGTACGTGCTCTTTTAATTGCGAGCGAAGAAGATGTGTCTTTGTTCGATGACATCTTGGACTTATATCCCTGGTAGATAATAATTATTTATGATAATCGTCTTCCTGGACAAATAGAACCAAAGTATTCTCTCCCTGATCTACCATCAAAAAAATATAAATCCTCGTTGCGCTTAAAAAGACAAGGAGATAGAATAGATTTGGAGTAACAAATCTATTATCAATGAAATAAATTTATAATGGCATAAGGCCGTTATCCTTTCAAGTATGAAAAAGAGATAAAAACATAATATGAAACGACCTATCCTTGAATTAAAAAATATTATTAAAGACTTTTCAAAAGTTCGTGCTGTAGACGGAATTGATTTATCAATTGAATCAGGGATCTGTTTTGGGCTTTTAGGCCCCAATGGAGCAGGGAAGACGACTCTGTTTGAGGTCATAGAAGGGATTCTGACTCCAACATCGGGACAAATTTTATACAAAGGTAAGCCGCGTAAAAGAAGGTTTAAGGAGGAAGTGGGAGTCCAATTCCAGCATACTGAATTTCCTCATTTTTTGACCGTAAAAGAGACTTTAATGTCTTTTCGTAATTTGTATAAACACAAAGCAGATCTAGACTATTTAATTGAAACCTGTTATTTGCAGGACATTTTAGATCGCGATAACAGAAAGATCTCCGGAGGGCAAAAACAGCGGCTCCTTTTAGCAGTAGCCTTGGCCAATGACCCTGATCTCATTTTTTTGGATGAGCCAACGACTGGCCTTGATCCTCAATCCCGACGGCATTTATGGGAGATTGTCAAACAAATTAAATCAAATAATAAGACAGTCATCCTAACGACACATTATATGGATGAGGCCCAGATTTTATGTGATAAAATCGCAATTATGGATTTAGGAAAATTTATTGCAGAAGGCTCACCAAAAGAGCTTCTTATTACCAACAATAAGACTAATTTTATTGTCCTTGAAGGAGATGTAGATAAGGATATCCTGGTAAAATTGCCATGGCCCTGGAAAAGATTAAGGGGTAGAATTGAGATATATACAAATAGCGTCAATGATTGTATGAAAATTCTATTAGAAATGGATATCGATCTTTCAAGGATATCTGCCCGGGCACAAAATCTTGAAGACCTTTTCATTAAACTAACAGGAAAAGAATTACGTGCTTAAGTAATTAAGGACAATACAGGAGATCTTTGATGTCGCAACGCATATGGACACTTTTTCTAATGAGAAACAAGGAATTTTATCGAGATAAGGGTTCCTTGATGTGGAATATTCTCTTTCCTTTTCTAATAATAGTCAGTTTCAATATGATTTTCAACAATGATCAAAATCTTTATAAAGTGGGTGTGGTTGATACCATTAATGATGGAACAAGTGCCCTTGATAATAAACCTGTTTTTTTTCTGGAAACAAAATTTATTGATTTTGTTTCTTTTCATTCAATAGAGGAAGGATTAGATAAGCTTAAACATCATCGAATTGATTTTCTAATTCGGCCTGCCTCAAAACAATACTGGGTCAATACACCTTCTCCTAAAGGCTATATTGTTGAAAAACTTTTGGCAGCTTCTTTTACAAATAAGCAATCAGGTTTTGAAAAACAGTTAATTGTTGGGAAAAAGATATCTTATACAGAATGGCTCTTCCCTGGAATTCTGGCAATGAATACAATGTTTAGTTCCTTGTTTGGTGTAGGCTATGTAATCGTCCGTTATAGAAAGAACGGAGTCTTAAAAAGATTAAGTATGGCGCCAACAAAGACATATGAATTCTTAATCGCTCAAATTCTTTCCAGGATGTTTATAATACTTTTATCAACAATAATTGTTTATTTTGGATGTGTTGTGCTTTATGGATTTAAATGTAATGGTTCTCTGCTTAACCTGTTAGTTGTTTTTTCATTAGGTCTTTTCAGCTTAATATCTCTTGGATTATTGATTGCCGCTCGTAGTAGCAGCGAGGAATTCGCCGGTGGGATTCTAAACCTAATCAGCCTTCCTATGATGTTCCTTTCTGAGGTATGGTTTTCTCTGGAGGGCGCAAATCCATGGGTTATATATGTTTCCAAGATCTTTCCGCTTGCCCACCTGGTTGATGCGTCCAGAAAAATAATGAATGATGGAGCAGGGTTGGCCGAAATAAAATATCATATTACAGCCTTAATCATAATGTCATTTTTATTTTTAACTATTGGCTCCTTCCTTTTTCGATGGCAGAAAACATAAGTGTTACGTCCCGAACAAGCTAGAGTCCACGAAGGATCCCCATAACAGCTTTTTTTGGAAGCTGGGAACTAATTTTACCATTAGCATAAAAACCTAAGCCTAAAATAAAATTCTGATAGTCAAGAATTATATAGCCTGTATCAAGATCTGTCTCTACTTTTATTTTTTCATTAGATATGAGTTTATGCAACTGATCTTGATCAATTTTTAACCTCGCACGAGTAGCATGGTGTCCAAATATCTGTATAAAACAGGTAGTTGGTTTAAGATAAGAACTGACACGCCTAATAGCAATCAACCCTACCTTTGCCACTTTTAATTGCGATCCAACTGCTAAATGGTGTGTGGATCGCATTAAAGACCATGCCTTTTCCCTCCCAAACAAAATATAGTCATCAAAAAGGCTCTTATTGATTCCAAATCTATTTTCAAGATATGCCATGATTTTCTTTCGATCATGCTCTTTTGCTAATTCTGGCCATGAAGAATCCCACGGAGTCGACCCAATGAGGATACAATCTGATGGTTTTTTCAATTCTTTTGTCATATATTTTCCCCACCCAGGAAATAATGCCTGGAGAGTATCTCAAATTCATCTCAATAGGCAGCAATTCAGCATCTCTATTTTCCAAAAGATAATTAACCACAGCTTCATTCTCATCAGGATTATAGGTGCAAGTTGAATAAATCATTTGGCCACCAGGCTTTAACAAATCATAGCCCCTGATTATTATCTTTTTCTGTAAATCAGGAAGCCTGCCTTTTTTCATCTTTTCTTTATAGCGCATTCCTTTTTTAGTTTTTCTAAACATTCCCTCGCCAGAGCAAGGCACGTCGGCCAAAATATAATCAAATTTTTGCCTTAAAGGGAATTCCTGGGCTTGATAACTCGTAACAATGGTGTTAAGAATTCCTAATCTATTCAAGGTATTTCCCAGAGCAAGATGCCTGCTAGGATAAAGTTCATTGGCAACAATCAATCCTGAGTTACCCATTATTTGAGCCATATGCGCAGTTTTTCCTCCAGGCGAAGCACACATATCAAGAACCAATGAATCTTCTTTCGGTGAAAGAATGATAGAGGCGAGGCAAGAGGTCAAGGCCTGAGGATGAATATATCCCAAAAAATATTCCAGAAGATTTCCAGGAGAATAAAGCCCAGGAATAAAAAAAGTATAATCCACTTGTTTTGTTGACGAGACAATATTGACACCTTTCTTTAAAAAGGCATCGACCAGGATGGCTGGTTGAACTTTTAGCAGGTTCACCCTTAGATGGGGAATAAAAGGACGCTGTATAACTTCCTGAAAAAGGGAAAATTCAGGGATAATTTCATTATAATGCTCAAAAATAGGTAACATTTGATTGACAATAATAGGATCTCTCCAGGTTATTAACCCTTTAGATCATTTTCCTATAATATGTTTTGAAATAACTCTTCTTTGAATCTCTGATGTGCCCTCATAAATGGTGAAAACTCTTGCATCCCTGTATAATCTTTCAATAAGAAAATCTTTGATATAACCATAACCGCCATGCATCTGGAGGGCTTTATAGGCCACTTTATTAGCGACTTCCGATGCATACACTTTTGCCATGGACGCGGCTAAAGTAATATTCTTTTTCTGATCTTTCATAGCAGCAGCATTAAAGGTCAAAAGCCTTGCAGCCTCAATTTGAGTTGCCATATCAGCTATCATCCAACGTAAACCCTGAAAATGAGAAATGGATTTATTAAACTGGGACCTCTCTTTTATATAGTTTACAGCAGTATCCAGGCATGCCTTGGCTAAACCTACAGATTGGGAAGCAATACCAATTCGTCCTCCATCAAGAGAGGCCATCGCGATACCAAAGCCATCACCTTCATTGCCAAGAATATTTTCTTTCGGGACCCTGCAATCTTCAAAAATTAGCTCAACTGTATCAGAACTTTTTAGCCCCATTTTTTCTTCTTTTTTCCCAACATAAAAGCCGGGCGTTCCCTTTTCAACAATAAAAGCGCTGAGCCCACGATGTTTTTTCCCTCTATCAGTATAGGCTGTAACCACTGTTAAGCCTGAATTTTTTCCACTTGTTATAAAAATCTTATTACCATTAAGGATATAGCTGTCTCCATCCTTTACGGCTTTTGTGCGTTGAGCAATTGGATCAGAACCGGCATTGGCTTCAGTCAATGCAAAAGAGCCAATCATTTGGCCAGCAGCCAAAGGCTTAAGAAATTTTTCTTTCTGGTAGTCTGATCCAAAAATATATATAGGTCCACAACTTACTGAATTATGAACCGACATAATTACTGCAGTAGAGGCACATGCATATGCGATTTCCTGAAGAGCAACGGAATAACTTATGGTATTTACCCCAGCGCCATTATATTCAGGGGGAACATTCATTCCCATAAGGCCAAGTTCCCCCATTTTTTTTAGTATTTCTAAGGGAAATTCTCCTGTTCGGTCTCTTTCAGCAGCAGAGGGAAAAACCTCATTCAACGCAAACTCACGAACCATTGCCTGAATCATCTGTTCTTCTTCGTTTAATTGATAAGACATCCTTCTCCCTACTATTGTGTAATTATTTTTTTATTTATGGGTCACTCCAGGGTAAAACAAACTGAATTTTTAAGGAGTATACAATATTACAAGAAGTTCAGCATGGTTTGCGCTAATATTTTGTAATTTATGTACTATGGAAGAATTAAAATGTAAACATTCACCGGAAGATAAGATATTCTTATTTTCTCCAACCATGACTTCTATCTTGCCCTCAAGAACATATATGAATTCTTCACCCATGTGTTGATAGCTAACCCCTTTATGCTCTGATTGAGGATCAATAAAGATACGAAAGGCCTTTAAGTGCTTATCTCTTGCTTCCGGGGTTAGAACTTTATAGCTATAGTCTTTAGTTCTCTTGATATAGTCTTCATCAGATTGCTTGACAAGCTTTCCTCTTTCTACATTTAAAAGAATACTTGAATCAATTCCTAATGCTCTTGAAAGCTGTAAGATTACAGAAACAGGTGGAATCACATCTCCCTTTTCGATCTGGGATATAAACTGTGGTTTCAAGCCTGTTTCATTTCCCAAATTCTTAAAAGTCAGCTTTTTTTCCTTCCTCAATTTCTGCAGTTTCTTCCCTATAGGCTGAGTGGCCTTCGATTTAAGCATTTGCTAATTACTCCTATATAATTTTGATAGCTTGCCAAAAGATACTATCCATAGAGTTGCTGCACGGATTCTTTTCTGCAAAAAACAATAAATAGAGTCTTTGTATGTACAATGGAATACGTTGTTGTAGAAGGCCCTGAATTTTAATTCATTATTCATTGATTAACCTTTATAAATCAATAGAATAGGAGGGGGATAAGCCTCAAAGCGATTTATTAATCTTCACACATTAAATAAAGCACAATTTGATGTCAATTTATTTCCCTTACGACTGTTAGTTTAATTCAGTCAATTTATGTTGACACTTAATAAATCTTTAATATATAAAAAAATATGGAGAGAAAACCTTCTATACACTCAATGTACCAAACACAAATAATCGGGACAGGTTCCTGTCTTCCCAAACGGGTGTTAACTAATAAAGATCTTGAAGATATAGTGGACACCAGTGACAAATGGATTACTAGACGAACAGGTATCAAAGAACGCCATATTTCATCTAATAATGAAAATGAAACCACTACTGAATTGGCAACTCAAGCCTCTTTAAAGGCTATTGAAATGGCCGGAATTGAGAATCAGGATATTGATCTGATCATTACAGGAACCGTTACATCTGATCGCCAGTTCCCCTCCACTTCCTGTATGGTTCAAGACTCACTCAAGGCCACCAGAGCAGCCGGATTTGATGTGTCTGCTGGTTGTTCGGGTTTTCTTTATGCACTAAGTATAGCAGATAATGCCATTCGGTGTGGCACTAGTAAAACAGCATTGGTTATAGGAGTGGATCGTCTTTCGAGCATCACCAACTGGCTTGATCGAAGCACATGTGTCCTTTTGGCAGATGGTGCTGGTGCAGTTGTCCTCAATTCCACTACAGAAAATCAAGGAATCCTCTCAACACATATCAGATCTGACGGGGCTTTATGGGAACTACTATATTCTTCTCCAGGGAATAGCTATAGCCCCAAAATCCTTAATGATTTAGATCAAATGACATACCATCTCAGAATGGAAGGAAAACGTCTATTTAAAAAAGCAATAAATTGTTTGACTTCTATTGCAAAAGAGGCATTGCAATATAATTCACTTTCCAGTAGTGACATCAATCTTGTGGTACCTCATCAAGCCAATCAGCGAATTATTGAAGGTCTTGCAAAATCTTTAGCCATTCCTCTTGAAAAGATGTACTCAAATATTCAATTATTTGGAAATACTTCCTCAGCATCTATTCCCATAGCCTTGGATAATGCAAACAGAGAAGGCCTCATTAAAAAAAATGACTACGTCCTTCTCTCAAGTTTTGGAGCAGGATTAACGTGGGCATCATCCATTCTTAACTGGTCACGCTAAGGAGTTGTCCGTTATAGCTTTTGCTTTAGCAGGTAAATCCTTTTTTAACCAACAAGGCATAAAAAAAATGGATAAGGTTAAACCTTATCCATTTTTTTATGGCGGGGACGACGAGACTCGAACACGCGACCTCCGGCGTGACAGGCCGGCGTTCTAACCAGAACTGAACTACATCCCCAATTCTTCCAAAATTGTTATAATTTCGCTGTCAGGCGAATATTTTAATCCTAGCTCGAAATACGGGGGATATTCCTGAGGTTAAAATTGTTCTTCCTTGAACTTGAACAAAATTAAAAATATTTTTCAAATGTATCATGGTAGGCGGAACAGGGCTTGAACCTGTGACCCTCGGCTTGTAAGGCCGATGCTCTCCCAACTGAGCTACCCGCCCAAGCAACTAGGATTAAATAACAGTTTGGTTCTTTCTTGTCAAGCTATTTCAACAACTCAATGGGCTATTACTTCAGATGTCGTGGATCCTTTTTTTAGGTGATCTTGAATGCAGAAAGGTTGATACTCCTTTTGCTCTAAAAAAAGAGTTTCACCTTCTTCAAGAACAAGAGCCTCTCTTAGTACTTCATCCATATTACTAACAAGAATTATCTCGACTTTTTTCAAAATTTTCTTAGGGATATCGCCAACATCTTTTTTATTTTCAAATGGTATCAACACTTTGTTAACACCTCCACGATGAGCGGCTATTATCTTTTCTTTAAGTCCTCCTATGGCAAGAATCCTTCCTCTAAGAGTAATTTCACCCGTCATAGCAATGTTACAATGTACCGGTTTTTGAATAAGGGCGGAAACAATTGAAGTAGCCAGGGTAATCCCTGCCGAAGGGCCATCCTTTGGGATTGCTCCCTCTGGAACATGTACATGAATATCAATCAGCCTGTAAAAATTATCCGGTAGTTGTAATTGTCTCGCCTTGGAGCGCACATAACTGAGGGCAGCCTGCGCTGATTCTTGCATAACCTCCCCCAGCTTGCCGGTAAGAGACAGACTTCCTTTTCCGGGCATAATAGTTGCTTCGGTCTGTAAAAGTTCCCCTCCAGCCTCAGTCCATGCAAGGCCTGTGGTCAAACCAACAGTATCTTTTTCTTCTGCTCGACCATAATTAAATTTAGTAACGCCTAAATATGTTCGAATAGATTGGGCTTTTACCGCTATCTTCTCATATTTGCCCTCAGTGGCCACTTTTCTGGCAAGCTTACGACAGATGGCTGAGATTTCGCGCTCCAGATTCCTGACACCTGCCTCTCTTGTATAATGCCTTATTATTTTAAGAATTGCTTTTTCAGTAAAGGAGATATTTTCTATTTTAAGGCCATTTAACGTAATCTGTTTTTTTACCAGGAATTGCTTTGCTATTTCCAATTTCTCCAATTCAGTATACCCAGGTAATTGAATAATTTCCATCCGATCCTTCAAAGGAGCCGGAATAGAATGAAGACTATTGGCAGTCGTTATAAAAAAGATATCAGATAAATCATAATCCAGATCCAGATAATGATCATTGAAAGCTGAATTCTGTTCGGGATCAAGAACTTCCAATAAGGCTGATGATGGATCACCCCTGAAATCGGTACTCATTTTATCGACCTCATCCAAACAGAAAACTGGATTATTAGACCTTGCCTTTTTTAGAAATTGGATAATTTTTCCTGGCAAAGCGCCTATATAGGTTCTTCTATGCCCCCTTATTTCGGCTTCATCCCGAACACCCCCTAATGAAAGGCGCACAAAATTACGGCTCGTGGCATTGGCGACGGATTTGGCTAAAGATGTTTTTCCAACTCCCGGAGGTCCAACCAAACACAGAATAGGGCCCCTTAGCTTCTTTGTCAGACTTTGTACAGAAAGATACTCCAGAATTCTTTCCTTTGGTTTTTCAAGCCCAAAATGATCATTATGTAAGATTTTTTCAGCTTCTTCAATGTTCAGTTTATCTTTTGTTTTTTTATACCATGGCAGAGATAAGATCCAATCGATATAATTTCGAACCACAGTTGCCTCTGCAGACATGGGAGACATAAGCTTGAGTTTTTTATATTCCTGATTAGCCCTGACATAAGCTTCTTTAGAAAGCCTTTTTCGTTTTATGGCTTTTTCAAGTTCAGCCAATTCCGCCTTGAAGTCATCCTGAGTTCCCATCTCCTTATGGATAGCCCGCATCTGTTCATTAAGATAATAATCCTTTTGGGTCTTTTCCATCTGCTTCTTGACCCTCTTTCTTAATCGTTGTTCCAGACGAAGGATATCTATTTCATTGCCAATCTTTTCAAAAAGCCTCTCTAAGCGAAGATTCAGGTTTTTAGTCTCCAAAATCTCTTGTTTATCACTTACTCCAAGAGCTAAATGGCCTGCAATTGTATCTGCCAGACGTAAAGGATCTTCAATAGAGGTCACTTGGGCTATAATTTCTGCCCCAATTTTATTATTCAATTTAGCATATTCTATAAAATTGAGATTAAGGCTTCGAATTAGAGCTTTGGTTTCAAGATTAGTTTTATTATTAGTTTCAACCTTATCCACCTCTACCAGAAAAAAATCTTCCTGTTCTTTAAATCTCGCTATTTTTCCCCTTTCTTTCCCTTCAATGAGTGCCTTTACTGTGCCATCCGGAAGTTTTAGAAGCTGAAGTACAGTACTAAGAGTGCCATGCAAATAGATGTCATCATTTGAAGGATAATCAATTTTGGCATCTTTCTGGGCGGAAAGGAATATCTCCTTCTGGAGAGACATCGCATATTCAAGTGCCTTAATTGACTTTTCACGTCCCACAAAAAGGGGCACTACTACATTTGGAAAAACCACCACATCTCGCAAGGGGAGAAGTGGATATAAAAGACGAGGTTCTTTACCGAAATCATTGTCTTCTTTTTTTGATAAATTTAACATATCGCTATGCATATCCCACCTTATTTTCATAGATTAAAAGGGGTTCATGGTCCTGTAAGATAACATCCTCTCCTATAACGCATTCTCTGACGTTAGGAGAAGACGGAATCTCATACATTATATCCAACATTATGGATTCAAGAATTGCTCTTAGACCACGAGCACCGGATTTCCGATCAAGTGCTTTTTTCCCAATAGCACAAAGTGATGCTTCGGTAAACTTGAGTTCAACGTCTTCTAGTTCAAAGAGTTTTTGATACTGCTTAACAAGTGCATTTTTTGGCTCTGTCAAGATTCTAACAAGGGCATCCAAACTTAGTTCATCTAATGTTGATGTGATTGGTATCCGACCAATAAACTCAGGAATAAGTCCGAATTTAATAAGATCTTCCGGCTGAACCATGGCTAGGATTTGATTTATATCCATGTCATCCTTTCCCTTAATTTCAGCCTCAAAGCCCATTGATTTACTTCCAATACGATTACGGATAATCTTGTCCAGCCCATTAAACATTCCACCACAGATAAAAAGGATATTTTTGGTATCTACTTTTACAAAATCCTGTTGCGGATGTTTTCTGCCTCCTTTAGGAGGGACATTGGCTAGAGTTCCTTCAATAATCTTTAAAAGTGCCTGCTGCACACCCTCGCCTGAAACATCACGAGTAATCGAAGGGCTATCCGATTTACGTGCTATCTTATCTATTTCATCAATATATACAATCCCTTTACAGGCTGATTCGACGTCATAATCTGCCATCTGGACTAAATTTAAAATTATATTTTCAACATCCTCTCCGACATATCCGGCTTCAGTCAGAGTAGTCGCATCTGCAATAGTAAAGGGTACCTTTAAGATCCGTGCCAAAGTCTGTGCCAAAAGGGTTTTTCCGGAGCCGGTAGGACCAATCAACAAGATATTACTTTTCTCAATATCGATACCATCCAGATCTACCTTACTGTTTATTCTCTTATAATGGTTATAAACGGCAACAGAAAGGACTTTTTTAGATTGATCCTGCTCTATTACATATTGATCGAGAATGTCCTTTATTTCAGAGGGCTTTAACAATTTTTCATCACTATTTTCAGCTTCCTGGCTATACTCCTCGACTATAATTTCATTACATAATTGTATACATTCATCGCAGATATAAACAGACGGTCCTGCAATAAGTTTTTTTACCTCATCCTGACTTTTACCACAGAACGAGCACAACAATTCTTCATTTGAGCCATTATTTTTAGCCATGATTAATACCTTCTGAATTCACCTTTGTTTGCATTTCTCTGGTGGTAATTATTTTATCAATCACCCCATAATCTTTGGCTTCTTCACTGTTCATGAAAAAATCGCGTTCAGTATCTTTTCGAATTTTCTCAATACTTTGGCCTGTATGTTTAGCCAAAATTTCGTTTAGGAGCTCCCGAATTTTCAGGATTTCCCTGGCATGTATATCTATATCTGTGGCCTGACCTTGAGCGCCCCCCAGTGGTTGATGGATCATAACCCTAGAATGGGGCAAGGCATATCTCTTCCCTTTTGTTCCCGCGGCCAAAAGCAATGCGGCCATGCTGGCATTTTGTCCCATACAAATTGTTGTAACATCCGATTTTATATATTGCATGGTATCATATATAGCTAATCCGGCAGTAACAGAACCACCGGGAGAATTTATATAAACATTAATATTTTTATCTGGATCCTCTGATTCTAAAAAAAGCATCTGGGCAATAATAATACTGGAAACATCATCATTTACAGTATCCCCTAAAAAGATGATCCTATCTTTTAAAAGCCTTGAATAAATATCATAGGCTCTCTCTCCTCGACTCGACTGTTCCACAACCATTGGAATTAACATGGGGCTTAATTATTCTCCTTTTGAGAGCTAGATTCATTAATAAAAAAAGCCTTTTCCTTTTCTATTACCTTAGCATGCTCAACAAGGTAACTCAATGTTTTTTCATCTAATAGTGTTTGCTTAAAAGCCTCATCATAGTTCCTTGCTTCATGATATTTCTTTAGTGTTTCAGTGTCCTGTCCAGTAGCAACAGCCATGTCCTCATATCCCCGGGCTAAATCATCATCATTGATGGCTATAGCAGCTTCTTTATCAATAGCCCTTAAAACAATCATACCCTTGACACGCATCTCTGATGCTGGCCGTAGTTCCTTCCTCATAATATCTTCATTAAGCCCTGCACTTTCAATTGTTGACCCATTGCGGTAAAAGTTTTGTTTAATGGATTGTAACGCATTCTCAATTTCCGCTTCCACAAGTGTCTGAGGCAATTCAATTTCAACAGTATCGGCAATTTTATTCAAAAGCCTTTGCTGTAGATGATCTTGGATCCTTTTTTCTTCATTGGCAACTAGAGATTCGTTAACCTTATCCTTGAAATCATCAATAGACTTAATATCATCCCCTAGCTTATTAAAAAAGGTCTCATCCATTTCGGGTAAAACCATCTCTTCAATATCATGAATCTTGACTTTATATTCAACAGTCTTTCCTGCTAATTGTTGATTTGGATGTTTTTCATCATAACTGACATTAATATTTGTTTCGTCCCCCTTATTAAGATTAATCAATGCCGTTTCAAATTGGGGATGGAATTGATTGCTCCCTACTTGCAGAGTCATATTTTTAGCCTGATGGCCTTCGATTGCCTTTCCATTTTCAAATCCTTCAAAGTCCAAAAGAATAAAATCATCTTTTTGTATAGATCGTTGAGGCTCTATTGTTTCTAAAGTCCCATGAGACTGCTGAATTTGTTCCATCTGTTTCGATACATCTTCATCTGTAATAGATAATATTTCTTTTTCTACTTCAATGCCAAGATAATCTTTTACCTCAACCTCAGGCTGGACCTCCATCACAGCTGAATATTTGAAAATCTCCCCCTGTTTTAGAACTTCCTTTTCAAGTAAGGGTGTCCCTAGAGGAAGGAGATTAACTTCATTCAGTGCTTGTGGAAAAGACTCATTAATTAATTCTTTCACTAAATCATCTGCAACCTGAGTACCAAACTTCCTCTCCAAAATTTTTCTTGGGATTTTACCTGTTCTAAATCCTGGAATCTTAACGTTTTTATTTAAATCACCATACGCAGTATTTAATTTTTCATCAACCGTCGTAGAGTCAATTTCAATCAACAGTCTTTTCTTTATTGAACTTATACTTTCCAAGCTAGTCTTCATAAATACCTCTTAATGAGCCCTAAGTCATGAGAACTTTAGTCATTATCTACTAGGGTGTCCACGGCAGAAAATGCTATATGTTGTTAATTTATTAGAATGGTTACTAAAATTAATAATTATTTTTCCCTTTTCAAGGGAAAGAAACTAAAAAAAACAATGGATCCTTATTAATATTGTTTAATTCCAGACTTCATGATACGAAGATATCATAAATTTATACTAAACTTCAATCTTATGGAGAATATAAAAAGAATGAAATAACTGTCAATATTAAAATAGTTTCAGATGACCTGGATGCAGGTCTTTACCTGATGAACGTTAATATTTTTATATACCCAGGAAGCTTATAAACCCTGGTTTTTTTCAGTGAGTGAGCCATGAGCATCAAGACTAAAGCAACTCAGCTATTGATGTTCGGGGCTATCGAAAAATTGCTGGGTGAAATTTTAATTTATACAAATAATATTCAGTCATTATTGCCTTTAAGGATTAAACACTGTCATTTTATTGATTAGATGCGAAATTCCACACACTCACTTCCATGATTTAATTGCCCATCTTCTTCAATTATCCAGGTATCCAGAATTTCTGCCTTAGGTAGTCTGCTCTTAATTTTTTCCAGAATCATTTGCAGACCAACTTGCCCTGATGGTTTAAAAAAAACATTCATTATTATAAAGGAATTTGGACATTTATTATATGTTACAAGAAAGGCTCCCGAAGGAGAATTAATAGCCTTTTCCACTTCTTCCAATGTCATTTTTGGCATATCAAGAGTGCCTCATATTTTGAAATGAAATGGTTAATACCTCGAAATACTACAAAGTGCATTTTGCATAAAATCTATACATTGACAGAGAGATTGATCAACTTGTAAAAACCTGCCATTTCTGCAGCTTTGCTTAATCAAATCGGCCTTATAGCAAAGAAACTTTAGAAATATATAAAAGTTTTATAGGTTCAGATATTTACTAATTGATCTGACTTGATCTTTATGGCTTTTGCTGTCACATATGGAGCACATATTGCATGAAATATTTCCAGTATTTTTTATACCGAATTAATAACTGCTTGAAATCTTACAAATTAGTATAGAAATTTTTTGATATTGATTTTCAGTTAAGTTCAATATAAAAGTGACGCTTTATTTTTAAGAGGCAATTAATTTATAGGTTGGTGCGAGAGGGGGGAGTCGAACCCCCACAGGTAACCCCACTGGATCCTAAGTCCAGCGCGTCTACCAGTTCCGCCACTCTCGCAAGATGTGATAGAAATTGTTTCTGCTAAAATGTTGGTACTGAGACCTTTAAAATATGCCTTTTTTGTCTTCCTTGAGCGTAAACGAACTTGAACTTTTTATCAAGGCTTCATGCTCTATGAAAATTCCGAATTCACTTGGCTAAGTAAAAAAAATAATTATAATAATTTGATAATCAATAATTTTTATGTTGTGTTGATGGGAACCCACATAGATGTGACTCATTATAAGACATTTAAAATTTAATTCATTAAAGATTATTTTCTCTGATTTTTTCTAATGTGTCAAGGACTTAGATTGATGGCCTCGTATTTTTACTAAAAGCTCGGCAGGTCAAGTCCTTAAGGGTTGAGGTTAAAGGATACTAAGCTAGATTTAAAAAATATTTTTGATCTGAATAAGGTCAGCATTCTCAATGAATATGTTTTAATTTATTTGACAAATTTCCTAGCAATCTATTATAAAAATAATTAAAGTATTAATACAAAGTGCTTAAGATATATAGACCGTTGGACAATACCAAATAAAAGGGTTTTGCAAATATTGATACCTAAATATTAAACCTCAATAAATCAATGATTAAAATGTTTCATTTAAAAAAAACAACGATTTTTCTGATTCCTGATGGCAAGAATAGAGTAAAGAAAATTCGATTTTCAAATTTTCTCCTAAACTCTATGGCCTTCATTTTTATTGCTTCTATCCCATGCCTTATTTGGTTTATATATGATTATACATCAATGAGAGGACAACGCCCACATATAACATTATTGGAATCAGAAAATAATCAGCAAAAACAGCAAATCAAACATTTCGCGCAAAGGATAACCAGGATTTCCAAAACGATCAAAGATCTACAAGAATTTGATCGCAAATTAAAGATAATGGTTAATCTGGAAGACGCGGGTGAAGATACAGGGTATCAGGGCATGGGGGGGTCATCTCCCAACCTCCTCGATCCGAAACTCAATTTAAAAAAACAGGTTCGATTAATGCATAATGCCCTGGATAGTATTGAAAATGATATTGCTCTGGAGGAGCATGACAAGTTAGAGCTTCTTAAATTCTTTGGAAATCAAAAAAATCTTCTTGCTGCCACACCATCTATTTGGCCGGTAAAAGGATGGCTTAGTTCACGGTTTGGAAATAGAATTTCACCATTTACAGGCAAGAAAGAATTCCATAAAGGAATTGATATCGCAACCAGGATGGGGACTCCTATTATTGCACCTGCGGATGGTATTATATCATACATTGGCTGGGATCATGGTTATGGCCGAATGATGACTATAAAACATGGTTATGGCCTGGTTTCACGCTATGCCCATATAAAAAAAACACTTATAAAAAAGGGGCAATATGTTAAACGTGGAGAGACAATCGCTCTGGTAGGTAATTCAGGACGATCTACTGGACCTCATTTACATTACGAAGTCCACCTAAATAAAGTTGCATTAAACCCACTCCATTATATTCTGGATTAATCTTAGGAGTCGTAAAAAGCCTAGTTGCTAGTTAGTACCTGAACGAAAACTGCTAATTTCTCCAATTTCTGCGCCTTTGTACGAGGCCGGGGAGGGATAGCCCTTCTCAGCCTGGCTGGTTTTGGGCTTTTTACGAGTTCCTTAAATCTATATAGAATATATTTTTTAAAGTCTGGATAGGCAAACCTGAATAAGACATAAAAAAAATAGGCCTGACGCCGAAATTGAGCGAAAGTGGAAATTTTGCAAAGAGTTAGAAAAGAAGACATCCAGACCAATTAATATAATCGAGGGGGAACGGATAATCCAATCATTAACTTTTTTAAAGAAATCAATATAACCAATAAAATAACAGGATAGCAATGTTCGGAAAATTTCTCAAAGATCTCTTTGGTAGTAAAAACGAACGTGAACTAAAACAGGTAACTCCCCTTGTTGACAATATTAATGCCATAGAGCCAGATTTTAAGGCCCTTTCCGATGATCAGCTTAGGGCAAAAACTTTTGAGTTTAAAGAACGAATTTCTCGTGGAGAACCTATTGATGGCATCCTTGTTGAAGCCTTTGCCCTAGTAAGAGAAGCTTCAGTCAGAGTACTAAACATGAGGCACTTTGATGTCCAACTGATTGGAGGAATATTTCTGCATAATGGAAAAATTGCAGAAATGAAGACTGGTGAGGGGAAAACTCTGGCCGCAACGCTCCCATTATATTTAAATGCATTATCCGGTAAAGGAGTCCATCTGGTAACCGTTAATGATTATCTTGCCCGGCGAGATGCGGAATGGATGGGGGCGATTTATAATTTTTTATCTCTCTCCGTAGGTGTAATTGTCCATGGCATGGACGATCAGGAAAGAAAAAAGGCCTATAATTGTGATATAACCTATGGCACGAATAATGAATTTGGCTTTGATTATCTCCGCGATAATATGAAATTTGAGGCTAATGATCTGGTACAACGAGGTTTTCATTATGCCATTGTTGATGAGGTCGACAGCATCCTTATTGATGAAGCAAGAACCCCATTAATTATCAGCGGCCCAGTGGAAAAAAGTGAAGATGAAAACCGAATTTTTATGGAAGTTAAACCACTGGTAATAAAACTAAAAAATCAGCAGAGCCTTATCATTAATTCCTTGTTAGAGGATGTCAAAAATCGGTTACAAAACAATGATACAGATGATAAAACTATTGAAATACTACTTCAAATCAGGAGAGGAGACCCAAAAAACCAGGATTGTCTAAAAATACTTGCCGAAAAACAGCATCTTAAAAAACATATCGACAAACTGAGCGGAATGCTGAGCGCTCAAAAGATGTTGCCCGAATTGGACGAAATTCTTTATTGTACCATTGACGAACGAGCTAATTCGGTAGAGCTTACTGAAAAAGGCCTTCAGCTGGTAAGTACCGGAGGTATGGGAGATTTTATTCTGCCCGATCTGGATGATAGCAGTCACTCCATTCGAGAAGATGACCAACTAACAGCTGAAGAAAAAGATAAACGTCTACAAGAACTTGAAATACAATATATTCGGACTTCCGATCTTTTACATGCAACCCAACAATTAATTAAGTCTTATTGGTTATTTGAGAAGGATGTCCATTATGTTGTCAAGGAAGGGCAGATTGTTATCGTAGATGAATTTACAGGACGAATGATGCCTGGCCGTAGATGGAGTGATGGATTGCATCAAGCTGTAGAGGCCAAAGAAGGAATAAAGATCGCAGGTGAAAACCAGACCTTGGCAACGATTA
Organism: Desulfobacteraceae bacterium; assembly: GCA_030642205.1. Taxonomy (GTDB): domain Bacteria; phylum Desulfobacterota; class DSM-4660; order Desulfatiglandales; family Desulfatiglandaceae; genus DAOWOF01. The sequence continues at coordinate 36,435 of DAOWOF010000001.1, forward strand.
CATTTCAGAACTATTTCAGGATGTACGATAAATTAGCAGGAATGACCGGCACTGCCGATACTGAAGCAGGCGAATTTCGTAATATCTATAATCTTGAGGTTGTGGTCATTCCAACCAATCAAGACATGATCAGAAATGATTTTCCGGATGTAATTTACAAGAGCGAGAAGGAAAAATTCAAGGCTGCAGCACGGGAGATTAAAGAGCTCTACCAAAAGGGCCAGCCAGTCCTTGTGGGAACCATCTCAATTGAAAAATCCGAGATGCTAAGCAAGATGCTGAAAAAGGATGGGGTTCCACATTCTGTTTTGAATGCCAAACATCATCAGAAGGAAGCAGAAATCATTGCTAATGCCGGACAGAAAAAGGTTGTAACTATATCGACAAATATGGCAGGCAGGGGGACTGATATTGTCTTGGGAGAAGGCGTACGAGAATCAGGAGGCCTGCATATTCTAGGGACTGAAAGGCATGAGAGTCGAAGGGTTGATAATCAGCTAAGAGGCCGATCAGGAAGGCAGGGTGATCCTGGATCATCACGCTTTTATTTGTCCCTGGAGGATGATCTGTTAAGAATTTTCGGTTCTGACAGGATCTCCTCCATTATGAGCCGTCTGGGCATGGATGAAGATGAACCGATAGAACATAATCTGATTTCCAGGGGAATCGAAAATGCCCAGAAAAAAGTTGAGGGCCATAATTTTGACATCAGGAAGCATTTATTGGAATATGATGATGTCATGAATAAGCACCGCGAGATTATCTACTCCTTTAGAAAAGAAGTATTGAGCAGTCAAGAGATTAATGAGATTATTGAAAATATGATTGATGACCAGACTGAAATTCTGGTTGGAAACATAATAGACCCCAAGGCCTATCCTGAGGATTGGGATTTAAAAGGGCTAAATGACAGCATAGCAAGAATTTTCGGGACTCGTTTACGGATTGGAGAGCAAGATGTCGAGGGAATGCCATTTGATGATCTCAAAGTAGAAACTCTGCTCAATCTGATTCAAAAACAGGCCAAGGATTCCTATCAAGAGAAGCAAAATCTTTTTGGCAAAGAGGACTTTGAAGGGATTGGCCGTTTCTTTATTTTGCAAATTATCGACAATCTATGGATAAAACATCTCCAGAATATGGAACATATGAAGGAGGGTATCGGCTTGCGTGGCTATGGACAACTGGATCCTCTTAAGGAGTATCAAAAGGAGGGCTTTGCCCTTTTTGAAGAACTCATGGAACAGATTAAAGATGAATCTTTAAGCACCCTTTTTCGACTGCACTTATTAAAACGGCGCACAGATAATGCACCAAAAAAAGATAAAACATTAAACCTTAGCCATGGAGGGGATTCACCCCGGGAACCCATAAAAAGAGACAAACAAAAGATTGGCAGGAATTCACCTTGTCCTTGTGGCAGTGGTAAAAAATATAAAAAATGCTGCGGCGCAAATTAGGATGGACTCGTAAAAAGTCCATCAAAAATTATTTCTAAAATGAAATCCGGGATTTCTTCGCACCTTATCAATTAAAGTTCATTTATATATCATGAAAATACCAGACAATAAACAGGTGGTTCCGGGATTTACAGCCTCAGCGCTGTCTATTGGTCTTAAAAAAGATAAAGCTTTGGACCTGGGCCTGATCTTTTCTGAACAGGAAGCTATAATAGCGGGGGTTTTTACAACCAACAAAGTTCAGGCTGCTCCAATCATTCTAACCAGGCAACACATCAAAAACCACAAGGGGCATGCGATTATTGTAAATGCCGGCAATGCCAATGCCTGCACAGGGGCACGGGGTCTTGATGATGCTTACAAGACCTCAAGTCTTGTAGCCAATTTGTTGAACATTCACCCTGAAGAGGTAATGGTAGCCTCCACCGGAGTTATTGGACAACCTCTTGATATGCCATTAATTGAAAATGCCCTCCCGGATTTGATAAAAAACCTGTCTAAAACGTCCATCCCAAGGGTAGCCAAGGCTATTTTAACTACAGATTCATTCTCCAAGCTGAGCGTCAGAAAAGGCTATATTGATGAAAAGCCTTACCAGATTACAGGGATAGCCAAGGGAGCGGGCATGATCATGCCCAATATGGCCACCATGCTCTGTTTTGTATTAACTGATATCCGTATTGAAAATGAACAAATTAATGCAGCACTTCAGGCCGCAGTGGAAACAACCTTCAATCGAATCACAGTAGATGGTGATACCAGCACAAATGATATGGTACTAGTGATGGCTAATGGAATGGCCGAAAACAGACTTCTTACAAAAGAGCATCTGGATAGTTTCACCAAATCATTAGAAGAAGTAATGGGTGAACTTGCCCAAATGATTATACAGGATGGGGAAGGAGCCACCAAAGTAATTCGGATTGAGGTGAAAGGCGCGCTGACACCTGCCGATGCCATCCAGGCTGCAAGAACAGTTGCCAATTCCAGCCTGGTTAAAACAGCCTTTTATGGCCAGGATCCCAATTGGGGCCGAATCATGGCTGCCTTGGGTCGTTCCGGGGTCACTATGGATGAAAGTACAGTAGATATCTGGATAGATGACATCCGGATTGTTTTACATGGACTCGGTGTGGGACCAGAGGAGGAAAAAAAGGCTGCCGTCAGGATGGGTCAAAAAGAATTCTCCCTTTTAATCAAGCTTAACCAAGGCCGTTTTCAGGAACAGATACTCACTTGCGACCTGACACATGAATATATAAATATCAATGCAGATTACCGAACGTGATCCTTTTATATCTCGGAGCGGAGGCTTATAAAAAAAGTCACCTAAGGAGTTGTCCGTAAACAAGTTGGACAATTATTTTCTTTTGTCCAGAAGTGCCCTGATAATTTCGGACAATTCCGGAAGTCCATATGGCTTCATAATAAAGGCAGAGATACCCATCTTCTCCGCTTCCTCTTTAGATATCACTTCGCTGAATCCAGTACATAGGACAATCAGAATATCTGGTCTAATGGCCATGAGCTTTGTGGCTAATTGATCTCCTGTCAGATTAGGCATGGTCATATCAGTGATTACCAAATCAAAGTCTTTTGCCTGACTCCTAAACAGCTCAAGAGCCTTTAAACTATCAGTCTGAACAACAACATCATAGCCCAAATGCTCCAACATCTGTTTCCCCAGATCAACGAGACTCTCTTCATCATCAATAAAGAGAATTCGTTCGTTGCCAATCTGTTGAAAACCTGGATTTTTCTTCACTTCTATTGTTTTCTTTTCTATACGAGGTAAATATACGTCAAATGTGGAGTCTGCATCCTTCCGGCTTGATAGAATAATTTCTCCACCATGATTTTTTGCTATCTTTAGGCTAACAGCCAGCCCCAGCCCCGTTCCGCGGTTCTTGAATTTGGTTGTAAAATATGGGTCAAAGATTTTATCCATGGTGAATTCTCCTATTATAATATGGTGTTATATATAGAGGTATTCTATCATGGAACATCCATTTAAATACATTTTAATTCATCAGGAAATCCTACAAATAAGCCATCAGCGCTGATGGGTTCTTTTTTAACGATCTCTAAGTTCAAACAGTTTCAAAGTTTAATCAGACCAGCGCTGCGTGTCTGAAATAGCTGAATAGTTAAGAAAGAATAAAGGATAAAAATGGAACTCACAAAAATATTGGGTCAGGAAAACCTGCTTCATGAAAGCCTTTTTTTCTCAAAAGGCAACTGTCACATTGACCGCAGGGCGTTCCATTTGGCAATGGGTCATAACAACTGTGGGTGAGGCCAAAATCAACTCCAAGATCTATACCTCTTTGGATTATCTCTGCTTTACTCATATTAATAAGCGGAGTCTGGATTTTTATTTTGGTTCGGCCTTCTACTCCTGTTTTAGTAGCAAGATTTGCCATCTTTTCAAAGGCCTCTATATATTCAGGACGGCAATCCGGATATCCGCTATAATCAACAGCATTAACTCCAATAAAGATTTCTGCTATCTCCAAAACTTCTGCCCAGGCAATGGCATAGGCAAGAAAAACTGTATTTCTTGCAGGCACATAGGTTTTAGGGATAGCAGCTTCCATTGCCTCAAGGGGCCGACCTTTTGGAACATCAATATCATCTGTAAGGGCTGATCCGCCAATCGAAGTTAAATCAGAATGAATGACCAATTGCTGTCTTGCGCCAAAGATTTGAGCAACCTTTTTGGCGGCCTTGATTTCTACCCGATGGCGTTGGCCATAATCAAAAGTCAGGCTATATATTTCATAACCTTCAGATTTAGCCATTGCCATAACGGTTGTGGAATCAAGGCCGCCACTGGATAGTATAACAGCTTTTTTTTTGTCAGACATTTTATTGCTTTTAGGCCCCTTAAACTTTTGTATCCTGTCCCCAAATGATTTTATGAAGTTGAATATGGAGTTTCACTCTTAGATGGTCTTCTAAAATCCATTTGGCAAGTTTTTTATATTCAAGCTGACCAAAAACAGGAGAAAAGTGAACCTTGTTCCTTTGCAGTTCTGAAAATTGAGGTCTCTCAATGACTTCCTTTGCATACTCATAATCCTCTTTGTTTGAAAGAACAAACTTGACCTCATCAAGAGAGGTGAGTCTTTTTAGATTTTTGAAGTTATTATGCCCAGCTTCATTGCTGGAAGGACATTTAATATCCACAACCTTGACACAACGATCATCTACTAAATTGATGTCCTGACTGCCGTTGGTTTCAAGGAGAACCTGAAAGCCATTTTCAATAAGGCTTAAAATCAAATCAGGAGTGTTCTTTTGAATTAAGGGTTCTCCTCCTGTCACTTCAACCAAAGGACATTTATACTGAGAAATTTCATCAATTATCCGGTTTATCTCCATTGCCTTTCCCGTATGGTAAGCATACTGTGTATCACAGTAGGAACAGCGAAGATTACAACCTGTTAGTCTGATAAACACGCATGGCTGTCCAGCAAAGGATGATTCTCCCTGAAGGCTGTAAAATATCTCATTAACTATTAATATCATATGGTTGTCTTAAAAAAGGGGAACTACCCGATAAATTCCAGTAAAAAAATACTAAATTATTTGTCACTATTCAGCTATTTTAAGGATGCTTATTTCAGACACACAACACTAATCTGATTCAATCTTGAAACTGTTTGAATGTATCATTCTTTAGTATATCATTACATACTTATATTTAACAGGTTCTTTCTTTATGTCCCCTTAGGTGAGGTTTTCATGGTTTAATCAGATTAGTGTTGCTGTGGATATTAGGAGTTATCCGAATAGTTACACAAAATTTTAAAATACTTCATAGGTGTTTTGCACCCGATTTTGCAGGTAAACATAATCAAAAGAATTTTTTAAGGCTTTAGAATACCATAAAGAACCCATTTTTTGACAAGCATCACATGCCCTGATGGGAATCCGGATTGCCATGGTGTGCAAACCTAAGCTGGATCTGGATTCAATAGAAAGGAGGCCGGCGCAGTCATGGCATGAACGGATCCTTTCATTCTGTGACTCCTGAATTCCGTCTGTGTCATAGTAGATCTCCTTGGTTCGGGAAATAATTTGTCCTGATTTAAGATAGGGCATCTTGTGATCTTTTAAAAAACGGTCTTTTAAATCGCGTACTAAATCTTCGATATATCTTGTGATAGTCTCTGGTTGTTCTTGATAGTCACGGTCGTAATTTGGTTCTTTGACAAATGAAGTATCCAGCCCTGCCATGGCCAGGATGATGCCTAAATTTACATAAGGCAGGGCATTTTCAACCGCATAGCCTCCTTCAAGTACTGCAAGATCCGGTCTTAGACGTGAAGTTAACGCGGCATATCCACGAGCTGAAAAGTTCATATTGGTGATCGGATCATTAAAGTGATTGTCCTGACCAGCTGAATTTATTATTAACTCGGGCTTGAATTTATCAAGGATAGGCATAACAAGTTCATCAAGGACAAATAAAAATCCTTTTTCTCCTGTCCTGGGAGGCAAGGGAATATTTACTGTTGAACCCCTGGCATTAGGACCGCCATCTTCATCCGGAAAACCGCTTCCGGGATATAGGGTAGAGCCATCCTGATGAATAGAAATAAATAAGGTATCGGGATCATGCCAATAAATATCCTGGGTGCCATCCCCATGATGGCAGTCTGTATCTACAATGGCGATCCTGTTGATCCCATATTTCTCCCTGATATATTCGATCATGACAGCCTCAATATTGATATTGCAAAATCCACGGTTGCCAAGGACTACTGTCCTGGCATGATGTCCTGGAGGGCGTACCAGGGCAAAAGCACTTTCAACTTCACCTGTAAGTACGGCATCAGCTGCTACCATGCATCCACCAGCAGAAATCAGATGGCTTTTTGTTGTGACTGCTTCTTCGTTGGGGATACAAAAATGAACCCTTCTGATATCTTCAAAGGTAGCTGGACGAACCCGATATTCCTCTATACCATCGATGTCAAGGATGCCTTCTTCCATTATCTGATCCTGGGTATAAAGAAGTCTTTCCTCCCTTTCCGGATGGGTAGGACTAATAGCCCAATCAAAGGCGGGGAAAAAGACAAGGCCTGTTCGGCGTGGCGCTTTTATCATTTAAAAATTCCTCTTCCACTCTGGGAGCAAGCCTGGATTAATACATAATTTTAAGCGTATATTTTGGCCTACCCTAGAATAATTCCTGATCATGTTAAAATTCTGCTTTTCAACAACCGAGAATTCAATCTCCTCGGGATCGGCGCCAAATTTGAGGGCTTGCTCACGAATAGTACTACTTGCAAGCCTGACAGCATCGTCCATATCAAAGGCAGGATCTATTGCTTTACTAAAACACGCCTCTGGAATTATTACAGTGCCGCGCCGGGTATCGGCCTGAAGAGTAATTTCAGTTGTTACCCTGGCCAGAGCTGCTCCGATGGCATTAGCCATTTCGGCATGGGCCGGAACTTCATAGGGTAAATTCAGGGATTCTCCGATATATTTGGCAAGTTGGCTGGCTGGACCACCTATGATAACCAGCCTTTCAGGCTCTATTTTTTGTTCATAAAAAACTTCTTTTATAGTATAAACCGGTCTGGAATTGATGTAATTCACAAAGGATTTGACTGATTGAGCTATTGCATTTCCCATTTCCAGCATGACATGTTCCGCTGTTGATTTTGCATCTAAATCAATGCTTGCACCAAGTATTGACATGGCTTTAATCGCAGCGGTTTTTGACCCGATATTAAGCAGATCAAGGGTAATCATGGCATCAGTGGGCGTAGGAACTTTGCCCCCCAGGGCAACAGGCCTTCCCTTTCTAAGCGGGCCTATCTTGAATATCCCATTTTTATTAACCTTGATTTCACTGTCTCCACCCAGGCCAATTGAATGTGTCATAAGAGAGCGTATAAGGGTATGAAAATTTCCCAGCCTGATACCAAAAGGGGTACGCAAGGGTACTCCATCCACAATCACCGCCATATCAGTAGTTGTCCCTCCAATATCAAGCGCCAGGGTTGTCCCCTTGCACTTATCAAGGGCCAGCGCCCCCATAACACTGGCAGCTGGTCCTGACTGAGCAGTTCTGGCGGGAAATAGATTGCTTTTTGACAATTCCACTGTCCCCCCGTCCGGCTTTAAGATGAATTTTGGCGCATGGCAGCCTTTTTCGTCAAGGATTTTGGTTAAGGCAGCTGTAAATTCATTATGCATTTTAGAAAGAGCCGCATTCAGGTAAGTGGTTGTAATTCGGCGTGGAAAATTAAGGGATCCTGAGACTGAATGACCCAGGAATATATGTTGAAATTCTTTTGTTACCCATTTCTTGATTTGAATTTCATGGATGGGATTATGGACAGAAAATTTACTGACGATACCAATGGTTTTGATCCCTTTGTTTTTGATTTGTCCGGCAGCAAAAAGGATGTCCTTCTTATTAAGAGGCCATGTTTCAATCCCTTGATGATCAAGACTGCCTTCAACCAAAGAGTAAGCTGGCCCCACAGCAAAAAGGTGAGGGTCAATACCTGGGCCTGCAGAGATAATCATTCCAGTTTCAACCAGCTGATTTTGTATAATGGCATTGGTAGCCATGGTGGTTGAAAAGACCAGTCGTTCTATTTGAAAGGGATCGACATCGGATATAGCTTGATTTATAGCTGTTTTTAAGGTCTGAACAAGATTAGATTCTGTTGGAATTTTATTTACAGCAAGGATTTCATTATTATCAATCAGCACAGTATCAGTGTGAGTGCCGCCTACATCAAGTCCAAGAATCATAGTGCCCTCTTTTATTAAGGCTTGCAGTAACTTATTTCGGGCTCGTCCCTTAGTATCTTAACATCCAAAAAATAACCATGAGCAATAAAAAAACAAGAATTATCCCCAGGACAGGATTAATATAACCTTGTATTGAGTATAATTTATTCTGATTGTATCCATATTTATTTACAGTCGAATATTTTGTTTCTCCTGCTTTATTTTTTACTATACTTGCTTTTTTATAGAGCGTATTGGCTGTTGCCTCATGTGGATAAACCCTGCCCTGATCTTTGAGACCCTTAGCCATTTTATCTACTATTGTGATTAGAACTGAATCCGAATCGCTTCCTCCATTTGCATCCGCGACTGATAGCTGTACTATATAATTTCCAGGAAGATCTACAAATAAAGTGGGGTGAATACTTTCGCATTCAGCAAGAAAAGGGTTACTTCCAGGAGGAAAGGAGAGAAGACTCCATATAAAATATAATGGGTCTCCATCTGCATCTTTAGATCCATTACCATCAATTTGTACACTGTTCACCATGGTATATGTCTTATCAGGCCCCGCATCAGCCTTCGGAGGTGAATTCTGGGTGCTGATTATAACTTCAACAATATCGCTATCAATCAAGCCGTTATTTATAACTAGCTGGACTATATAGGTTCCGGGCATATCCACTTCAAAAGAAGGATTAACCACTGAAGGATTTGATATCTTTGCCTTGCTTCCGGATGGTCGGGATTTAAAAGACCAGATATAGTTCAAGGGATCTCCAGATGTGTTTTTTGACCCGCTTCCATCTAATCGAACAAGATCTTTTACAAATACGATTTGATCCGCGCCGGCATCCGCAACAGGAGCCAAAGGGTTCTTTTCCTGGAGAGAGGTCACATTAAATACTACTTCAGATGGAATACTGTTTTGTGTCCCGTTATTGACTATTAGTTGAAATATATATTTACCAGGGGTATCAGTCTTGAATTCTGGCCTGCTGGTATTAGTATCAAGGAGTTCCATATTTCCGTAAGCATTTGAGATTAATGACCATTGGTAGCTCAGTTGTTTTTTATTTGAATCATAGGAACTGCTTCCATTGAGACGGACTGATTCCATGACTGATATCGTACGATCTGATCCAGCGTCTGCTATTGGCGCTATGCTACTACCTATTGCCTGAACCACGGTAATGCTTATCTTGTCAGGCTTGCTCTTTTCAATTCCATCTTCAACAATAAGCTCTATTTCATATTTCCCCTGGGTGTCCGCGATAAAATAAGGTCTGATGGTTTTAGGATTATTAATTATTGCCCTGCTGCCTGTTGGGGCGGATATTAAGCGCCAGCTATAACTAAGGGAATCATTATCCTTATCCATTGATCTATTGCCATTAAGAAGAACCCGATCGCCCAGTGAGACATTTTGATCATTTCCGGCAATCGCAACCGGGATATTATTTAAAACATTAATAAGAACCGTATCAGGGGGACTATCCTCAATATTATCATTTACAATAAGTTGGGCGACATAAGTTCCATGTGAATCAATTCTAAAACCTGGTCTGGCAATATAAGTATTTGAGAATTCGACCCTGCTGCCTGTTGGCATTGAACTGAAAAACCAATTATATGACAAGAGATCTCCATCAGGATCCCTGGATCTGGTTCCGTCTAAAATAATGTCATCGCCAATGCAGGCAGTAATATCATTTCCTGCATTGGCGACAGGCCTGCTATTTTCGGTGGTTACGATAGTCGTGACAGGGTCGCTATCCACAAAACCATCATTAACGATTAACTGAACCACGTAGATTCCATGAGCGTCCACTTCAAAGCTGGGCCTTAATGCCTTCTGATCCGAAAGAATTGCCCCACTGTCAAGAGGAATGGAGGTAAAAGACCAACTGTAGGTTATAAGATCTTTATCATTGTCTTTAGATAAACTTCCATCCAGAATAACTGTGTCCCAAAGAAAAGTGGATTGATCACTGCCAGCATCTGCTACAGGTTTGGTGTTTCTAGTGGTTATAACAACTGTGACAGGATCGCTATCCACAAAACCATCGTTGACAATAAGCTGGATTAGATAGGTTCCATGGGCATCCACTTCAAGGTTTGTCATAACAGCCTCTTCTTCATCCAGGATTGCGTTGCTATCATGGGGAGACGAGATCAATGACCATTTAAAGCTAAGCAAATCTCCATCAACATCAGTCGATGAACTGCCATCCAGCATAATTTTATCCCAGAGAAAGGCTGTCTGATCATCACCAGCATTGGCGATAGGCGCACTGTTTTCAGTAGTAATGATAACAGTCTCCGGATAACTGTCTATAAGCCCATCATTAACAATTAGCTGTGCGATATAGGTCCCTTTCACATCCATAAAAAATACAGGCTTAACACTACCTGGATCATCCAGTTGGGCATCGCTGCCATCGGGTATTGAAATTAAGGACCAGTCAAAATTTAACAAATCTCCATCAATATCGGTTGAACTACTGCCATCCAATGTAACTGTATCCAGCAAATAAAAACCTTGATCAGAGCCAGGATTTGCCACAGGTCTTGAATTTGCCGTTGTGATGACAACGGCCATAGGATCGCTGTTTTCAATCCCGTCATTGGTAATTAACATGGCGATATATTTACCATAGACATCCACAGTGAAACGAGGATTAATTGTATCTGATTCTGAAAGCAGGGCCTTACTGCCAGGAGGAATTGAGATCAGGCTCCAATCATAGAGGAGAGGATCACCGTCAATATCGCTTGAGTTACTGCCATCAAGAGTGACCAGATCCATTAAGTAAACACTTTGATCAGGCCCTGCATCTGCCACAGGCTTGCTGTTAGTTGTATCGATCGTAACTTTATCAGGGAGACTTGCAGAAAAAGCATCTTTTACAATAAGCTGGACCACATATTCACCATAAACATCCACATAAAAAGTGGGGTTAACAGCGCTTTGATCAGAGATTCGGGTATTACTATTGGCAGGTAATTCAATAAAAGACCAAGAATAGCTCAGGGGATCACCGTCAACATCGCTGGAACTGCTGCCATCAAGAGTGACTGTTTTACTTACAACAGTACTTTGATCCGCTCCTGCATTCGCTATAGGGATAGCCGCAAAAGCATAGCAACTCCATAACATTATAAATACAAAAACCATGAATAGAAAAATCGGCTTCTTCATGGAAAGTTGTTTTACCATAATTCATTTTCCATCGATGAATCTTTATTAGGGAAAAAATGATTTATTTTTCCTGGTCTTATAACTGATCAATAAATTTATCGAGTTAAGATCAATTTTTTAGAGCAGATACAACAGGGAAAAACTAAACAATGGTTTGGCACCATATATAGTGAGATTAATAACGGGGAGCTTAAACATACAAGCTTTTTAAAACCATATTAATTCAAGCTATTGATACAGATAGCAAAATTTTTAAGAACAAATCAAGTAAAAAATTATAGTAGCTATTCAGCTAAATATCCACCTCAACACTAATCTGATTAAACCATGAAAAACTCACCTAAGATGTCGTAAAGAAAGAACCCGCTAAAAAGAAAAAAATTGAAGGTATTATTGACAAAGCCAATGAAAAAAAGTGACTAAGTCTACGGTTGAAAAATAATCTCGGGAATCGATAGTTGTTGATATTCCAATTTGCACAGTGGATATAAATTTGATATGCATTTATAAAATGCTCAGGGTAAAAACCCGCCTTTAAGAATCCACAATAAGAAAGGAGATAATAATGGATAAGACTTCCGATGGAAACGGTTTATCCCAAATCAGTATGTCAAATACAAAAAAAGAAATGCTCGATGTCTATGAAAAACTTAAGAGACAAATAGAAACAAAGAACAAAGAACTTATTAATGCGGAAAAATCGAAAAAAGAGATTGAAAAGAAAGTTGCGCTGGTAACTGCGGAAACTCAGGCTTCCCAGGATCCAGTCTACAGGATCCATGACCTCCGTTCTTCATTAAATAAAGAGCTGTCTTCTCTTGCCGAAAAGTTTGAAGAAGAATTGGAGACGTATCGTAAAGTACAATCTGCTGTTCAGGAGAAGCAGGAAGAACTCAAAAGTATCTATGATATTGAAGCCGGCGCTTCCGATCTCGAAGCCTTGATTCAAGCCCAGCATGTAAAAAAAGAGGAATTTGATAGTGAGATAAATCTCCAACAAAGTGAATTTGATCAGGAAATGGCTGAATCGCGGGAAAGCTGGGACCAGGAAAAAGCAAAAATGACGACACAAGTCAAGGAAGAAAAAGAACAGCTCAAAAAGCAAAAAGAAAGGGAAGAAGCTGATTATGAATACAATCTGAACCGCGAGCGTGAACAGCGAAGAAACAAATTGGAAGACGAGCTTCAGGCATTGCAAAAAGAAATAAATCAAAAAAAGGAGGCCTTTGAACAGGAGATAAGTTCCAGGGAGGTGGGATTAAAACGCAAGGAAATCGAAGCCGCCCAAAAAGAACAGGAATTTGATGAACTGAGTAAAGAGGTGGAATCTTTTCCATCAAGACTTGAAGCCAAGGTTAAAGCGGTGGTCAATGAAACCACGGCACGACTTACTGCGGATTTTGGAAAAAACGAAACGCTTCTCAAAGCGAATTTTGGAGGCG
>DAOWOF010000173.1 GCA_030642205.1 Desulfobacteraceae bacterium
AGGAGGAAGCTAAGGAGGAAGTTAAGGAGGAAGTTAAGGAGGAGGTTAAGAAGGAAGTTAAGGAGGAAGTTAAGGAGGAGGTTAAGGAGGAGGTTAAGGAGGAGGTTAAGGAGACAGTTAAAGATGACCTTAAACAGGAAATTAACGAGGTTGTTAATAGAAAGAATAAAGGAAATAACAAGCCGTCTATTTTTCAAAGATTACGACATGGATTAGCCAAGACCAGATCACATCTGTCTGATAGACTGGATGTTTTATTTTTGGGTAAAAAAGAAATAACAGATGATCTTCTTGACGATTTGGAAGAGATCTTGATTACATCTGATATTGGAGTTTCCACTACACAGTTATTGATGGATTCTCTGAAAAAAAAGGTAGCTAGAAAAGAACTGGACAATCCTAACCGCCTAAAAGCTATTTTGACACAAGAAATTCAGGATCTGCTTGAAATCGCATCTATTGATCATCCTGTACCCAAGCCTGGCGAGCCGTTGGTTATCATGGTGATTGGTGTTAACGGAGTTGGAAAAACTACAACCATTGGAAAGGCAGCCAATTATTTTAAAATGCAGGGTAAGTCTGTAATGCTGGTAGCCGCTGATACCTTTAGGGCTGCGGCTGTTGAACAACTAGTTATATGGGGCGAAAGAGCCGGGGCAGATATCGTTAAGCAACAAACAGGAGCAGATCCATCAGCAGTGGTTTATGATGCCATTTCAGCCGCATTGGTTAGAAAACCGGATGTGGTTCTTATTGATACAGCAGGACGACTTCATACCCAAATAAATCTTATGGATGAAATACAAAAAATACATAGAGTGGCCAACCGAAAGCTTTTGGGTGCGCCTCATGAAGTATGGCTGGTGCTCGATTCGACCACTGGTCAGAATGCTATTTCTCAGGCCGAAATATTTCACAAATCTTTGGGCGTAACAGACATTATTTTGACAAAGTTGGATGGTACAGCCAAGGGAGGCGTAGTAATAGGGATTTCGCAACAGTTGCAGATCCCTATTAAATTTATTGGTATTGGTGAAAAAGTAGATGATCTACGGCCTTTTATCGCGGCAGATTTTGTCAAGGCTATCTTTGAATGATAAAACCGAGATCTCCCAACTCATATTGCGCGAGTGTTACCAAAGCGATGCCCGCAGTCTCTCCTCTTAAAATTCTGCTGCCCATGGAGATTGGTATAAAGCCGGCATCTTTGGCTAATTTTATTTCATTATGATCAAATCCTCCTTCGGGACCTATAAGGCCTACAAGCCTGCTTGCATTTTTGGAAGACTTGAGAATGGTTTTAAAATCCTGTTTGATTTCTTTTTCCCATAAGATTATCTTTACTATGTCTTGTGATGACCATTTCTCCAGTAATTCATTAAATGAGCATGGTTTTTCAATAACAGCCGGAATAAATCGGCCTGATTGTTTTGCCGCGGCAAGGCTTATCTTGTGCCAATGGGTTGTTTTATGCCTGACCCTGTCTTGTTCAAGTTTGATTGTTGAGTATTTGCTGTTGAATGGGTAGATGTAATCTACTCCAAGCTCAGTCGTTTTCTGGATCAGATAATCCATTGGCTTTGATTTGAGGATAGCTTGACAAAGGTGGATTTCAACAGAAGAATGGGGGGGGGCATCTAAAGCGCTTTCAAGCCTGGCTTTTATCTCATGGGGACTGACCTCTATCAAGGAAGCCATGTACGCGAGACCTTTGCCATCCATTAAAATTACCTTGTCTCCCTGCCTCATACGCAAGACTTTAACTATATGCCTCGCTTCCTGCCCCTTTATGGAACAGGTTTGCATTCCTTTGTCGAGGTTATCAACAAAAAACCTTCTCAACGTCTAAGCCTCCTTGCTATTTTCGGGAATCAGAGAGGAAGATTTTTCCTTGCCCTCTTCTTGCCTTTTTAAAAAGATATAAATCAATGCCGGAACGGCTATAACAGACAAGATAGTAGAAGAAATTATTCCAAATATGAGAGAAATAGCCATACCGCTAAAGACCAGATCTTTAAACATGATAAGCGAGCCCAGTATGATTGCCAGGGCGGTCAAAACAATCGGTCTTAGCCGTACGGATCCTGCTTCAATCACTGCCTCTCTGAGCGTCATGCCTTTTCCAAGATTATTTAAAACAAAATCAATTATCAATAATGAACTGCGAACCAGTACACCTGCCAGAGCGACAACTCCAATATTAGATGACATGGAATAAGGTTCTCCCAGGATCCAGTGACCAGGAAAAACACCTATAATACCAAGCGGAATTGCAGCCATGGCCAGCAAGGGCAACATAAAGGAACGATAATATGCCACAAGCAGTAAAAAAACCAGTGTTAAGGATAAGAGGAGGGAGAATAGCAGATCCCTGAACACATCAAGTGTAAGCCGCATATCGCCATCCCATAAAAGCTGATAGCCATCAATTGTATCTGGGACAGTGGAATCAATACTCAGATTAGCAGTTTTTAATTTGCCATCACCTGCAATCGCATATCCATTTAATCGTTTATCAAGGTCAAGAACAGCATAGATAGGGGATGCTTCGTGCATTTCAGCGCCTACAAAGGTTACCGGCTCATTATCTTTATGGAATATTGGTCTGTCTTTTACAGCCGTGATAATTTGTGTAAGTTCAGAAAGGGGAATGTTTTGATTGGCCTGATTTGTAATAAATATTTTTGCCAGCAATTCAGGATCAATCTTATGCCTGCGAGGAACATAAACCCTGATTGGAACAGGATTTCTTTCTGATTTGATATGCGCTACCCCCATAATTTCTCCTTCAACAAGACGACGAAGAGTGAGGGCTACCTGGGCTGTGGTTACTCCAGACAAAGCTGCTTTTTCCTTGTCAACAACTACACGAAATTCTCTGACATCTTCAATTTCACTATCATAGATGTCAACCACATCAAATGTCTTTTTGAATTCAGATTTAACCATCCTGGAAAGCGATCTTAATTTTTCTGAATCAGGCCCATAGATTTCAGCTAAAAGGGCAGAGGGTACGGGAGGGCCAGGAGGCGCTTCAATTAATCTTGTGGATGATCCAGGATAATCTTTTTGGATATCTTTAATAAGCGGGCGTAAATCCCTCACAATTTCAACCGATGTCTTTTTTCTCAGATGTTTATTAACCAGATTAACTCTTATTTCCGCTACATTGGAGCCAATCTTATTCTTTGTGCCACGAAGAAGTCCTGAAAAATCAATTACTCCTCCTGAACCTGCATATACCTGATAATCTGTAACATAAGGTTCCTGCCGCAGGAGTCTGCCAATTTCTCTACAAACCCGGTCTGTCTCTTCAATAGGAGTATTCGCAGGCATATCCAGTTCGATACAAAATGTGTTCTTATCATCTTTTGACATGATTGAAATTCCAACCCCCAGGGAGGATACGGGACCGCCCACACCTTGTGGACGTATAAATTGCCAAAGAGGCTGTGCCAAAGAACATATAAATAAAAGAGCAATCATTGCAAAAGTAATCCGGCGTATTTTTTTATTATCAATTACAGGTGTAATCATTCTATAGTAAAGACGATGAAGAATGGTTTTTGGATGATGAGTATTTGAATCCTTCTGACCTTCCATTTTCAGCCATTTATAAGCAGCCCATGGAGTGACGGTGTATGCCAGAAAAATCGATGCCAACATTGCTACCGGAACATTAAAGGTGATAGGAAAGACAAATGGCTTTGACATGCCTGTAAGGAGGGTCAGAGAGCTAAAGACAAGCATTACCGCGAATGTCGCGAGATTTGTGGGATTGGCAATCTCATTAACCGCGAGAACTGTGGCTGTAGCCTTATCCAGTTTGCCAGGATTGGAATAATGTCTGTGGATGTTTTCTATGACTACAATTGAAGCGTCAACCATAAGACCCAAAGCTACCAGGAGTCCAAGAAGAGTAATTCGGTTAATAGTCGGCCCAACAAATAGATCTGTTCCCAATGTCAGAGCCAGGATGAGTGGCACAGAAATGCCAATGATAATTGCTTCCTTTATTCCAAGAAACAGAGCCATGACAATAAATATAATCAATATGGAAATACCCAGATGTTCTATCAAGGTATTTACTGTATCATTCGCATTTTTACCATCATCTCTGGTAACCACCACATTTACTTCTGAAGGAATAAAATTATTCTTCATCCTTTCAATCCGTTCAAGGATGTCTTTTCCCGCAAATACAGCATTAACTCCCTTTTTTTTTGAAACAGCGATTGTTACAGCAGGCATCTCAGGATCATGACTTTTTCCAAATCGTGGATCCGCAGGACCAAAAGCAAAACGTGAAACGGCTTTTCTTTCTGATGTCGGGGCATCTTTAACAAGAGCAATGTCTTCGATATAAATGGGTCGGCCCTGATGGCTTCCCACTATAAGACGGGCAATATCATCTTTTGTAGTAAAAAAACCGTCTATAAAAAGAGCATTGGTTAATCTTCCTTTGACAATACTTCCTACTGGTCCCGCAATATTCCCTGCAGATAGCATGAGTTTCATCTGATCAAGAGAAATACCATAGGCCTGAAGGCGCTCCGGATCAATTTCTACAAGGATTTCCCTGTCTCTTCCCCCTGAGACAAAAGACAAGGAAATATCTTCAAGGCTTCGCAATCGATCGATTACCAGATCTGCTAAATGCTTGAGAGCAAGATCATCATAAACTTCAGATGAAAGAGTAACTGTTACGATCGGAACGTCATCCACATCTATACTTTTTACAATTGCTTCACTGGCGCCAGGGGGAAAGAATCCTTTACTTGACCTCATTTTATCGTAAAGCTTGGTCAAGGATTTTTCTTTATCCTCACCAACCTCAAACAGTACAGTTACCATGGCCATGGAATTCATTGCAGTTCCCAGAATATGGTCAACTCCTGACATCTCACTGACCAATCCTTCAAGGGGTGTCAGCAGTTGTTTTTCAACTTCCACAGCTGAAGCGCCGGGAAGAAAAATCCATACCTCAGCGGCGGGCACCAGGATTTGTGGATTCTCTTCTCTTGGAGTCAGGGCAATTGAAACACTACCAACAAGAAGGCATGCCAGGATAAGTAAGACTGTAAGCTTGGAAGTAAGAAAATATTGTGTACATTTGCCTGTCCAAATCAGATAATTCATTTAAAAGTATCTCCGATTCTATTGTACGAATATAACATCTTTCTTTAATTGAGGATCAGCCATGGCAACAAATATTTCCCCCCCTTTAAAACCTGCGGTAATCACTAATAGATTCAGCCATTGTCTTCCAACTCCC
>DAOWOF010000241.1 GCA_030642205.1 Desulfobacteraceae bacterium
AGAGAGGCTCTTTGCAAGTCATTTTTTTGTGATATTTTCAAAAACTCCATGGAAAGCTGGTAAAGTTTTCCATAAGCCCCATCAAGTTCAAAGACAGGATATGATCCTCCTCTTTTAAAGCCTGATTTTCCGCAAACATGAGCAGTGCCATTGATCATAGCAGGTATCCCATAAACCCTGCAGGTTACAGGACGAAAAGGGTATATGATGCACTCATCTTTATCATCCAGGAGTGGGCATCGAATCCTTGTTTTTGAAAACAGAGAATGATCTCTTTGCTGATCAGAATTGCTTTGATCAAATTTATTACTTAACTTTTGAAGTGCCTTCTCAGCTTTTTCACCTCTTTTTAAGGCCTGGCGCCTTACTTTCCTGTCAAGCATGTCAAAATTGCTTTTGATTTGCCATGCTTCAATTAAAAATACTCCAAATACAGCATGGCAACATTCAGCGCAATGAGGTACACATTTGAAAGAATCCTCAATTTTAAGAGCAGTTTTCTTGAACGCGATGTCGGCTTTATGCGTTAAATCTATATAATCCTGATATATGTCTATAAAGGTCATTGACGATAAGGCGCAAGGTTTTCAAGAAATTGAGCATGTGCCTCAAATCCCAATGAAATTGCTTTGTCGATATGTTTGATGGCCTTCTTATAATTATTATTACTATAATAGGCAACGGCCAGATTATTATGTCCAAGAGCAAAATCGGGGGCTTTTTCCACCATTTTTTCCCCAATTTCAATGGCTTTTTCCAGATTATTGTCCTGGAGGTAAGCATTTACCAGATTACTCCATGCCTGGATGATATCCTCATTTAATTCAATGGCTTTGTTTAAGGCTTCAATAGCCTCTTTAGATTTGCTCATTTGCAGATATGCAAAACCAAGATTTGCATAGCCTCTGGCATAACGCGGCTCGATTGCTATGGCATTATTATTGGCTTCAACAACTCTATCCAGATCGCCTTTTTTAAAGTAGATATATCCCAGGTTAACATAACCCTCGAACATGCGGGCACTATCTCGAATAGCATCATTAAAGAGCTTGATGGCTTCATCAAGTTTACCCCCCTGCATAAGTGCAACGCCCAGGTTGTAGCTTGTATTGGCGCATTGAGGATTATCAGATAGCATTCGTTTTTGTTCGGCAATAAATTCTTCAGCGCCTTGTGGTGTCTTCATAAAAGTCCTTAATAAAAAAAGGGGTTACAATCCAGAAGGATGGCAACCCCTTGAGTGATTAAAAGGAGAAACATCATAGATTAAAGTTTTCTATGAGGCTATTGTAATCATTAAAAATTACGCGTCTTCGGTTTGGCCTTTGCCTTTCATCCCATACATGGTGCTGCTGCCCGTTGAAAAATAAATTAATTTTTCTTCGGTAATAAGGGCTGTAGCGGCCTTTTTAACCATCCTTGCTTTAACATCAGGAAGCGTCTTGCGAACAGCCTTTTCCATATCTTTGAAATAAAATTTGGATTTTTTGCTTTTTTCAGCAAAATCCATGATGGCCTTTTTTATATCTTCCACTATTATTCTCCTTACACGTCCTCTTCACGACAAGGATTGTTAATCAATTCCGCCTGCCGCCTTGGAAACAGCCCAAGAGGACTCTGTATATTTAAATTGGGTGGTGGTCCGATATGTGTCATATTGTAATCGGTAATCATCAATGAGATGCTCTGTAAATTCCAGATCACATTTTTCAAAGAATTTTTCCCAACCAATTCTGCTAGCCCAGTCGCCAAGACGTTCATATTTATTTGCGTCAGCGTCATAAGCCTCTATGATTTTCTTCACATCTCTGCACACTTCAGGAAATCTTGGAAAAGTGTTTGGCAAGAACGGAACAACCACCTTGGAAAATGTTGGGGGGGTAATCCTGTTGGATATTTTTCCTCCCGCAAGTATTGTTACGCCATCACCTTCTTGATCAGAAAGTGGCAAAGCCATACACATTGTATAACAATTGCCGCAAAACATGCAACGTTCATTTTTGATCTTAACTGTTTTCCTTCCATCTTCAGTCTTGGCTGGTGAAATTGCGCCGGTAGGACAGGCAGCGATAACTAATGGAATTTCACAAACTTTCTGTAGAACATCGTTGTCAATAATGGGAGGTTTACGATGATACCCCAAGAGGGCGATATCAGAGCAATGAACTGCACCGCACATGTTTAGACAACAGGCCATGGAAACCCTTACCTGGGCAGGGAGGGTCATCCCCTGGAAATAATCGAACAAATCATCCATCAGCGCTTTTACCATCGCTGACGCATCTGTAGCAGGGGTATGACAATGGATATAGCCCTGAGTATGAACTATATTGGTAATGCAAGTTCCAGTCCCGCCAATAGGGAATTTATAGCTGCCGGAGACATGCTTTCGGCTTATCAAATCCTTTTTAAGGGCCTCCATCTTGTCATGGCTGTCAACCATAAATTCAATATTATTTCTTGTCGTGAACCTCAGATGCCCATCGCAATATTTATCTGCAATATCACATAGCTCTCTCACATTTTCAACGGTCATAAAACGACATCCGCCGCATCTGATTGTGAAAACCTTGTCTCCTGTTTCAGAGACATGCACAAGGATTCCGGGCTCAAGGATCTCATGATAAGCCCATTTGCCATAATTATTTTGAATAATAGGAGGAAAATACTGCCAGTAATGACGAGGACCCAAGTCAGTCAGTCTGTTTGCCATTGGTTTGTCAGAGTTATATAATCCTAATCTTTCTGTTGATAATGCCATAATATTTTTTTACCTCCTATCTTGGATGCTTGATACGGTAGGCATCTATATCGCGACTCCACCCACCGTCTACCTCTTCTTCTTTCCAGAAGATATAGGGGTTGCTTCTCGGTTCTTTTACATGCTGTGGCATGGGGGGAAGATCCAACATCTCAAGCATCTTGGGGATGCCTTCACGCTGAATAAGCTCTCCCAGACGTTCCCTGTTTTTCCCTTCTTCCATCCACCAGTCCCAGATCTTCTCAACAATCGCCTTAATATTGTCATAAGGTGGCTCACATTTCATAAAAGGAATTGTCAGAGTTGACATTTGAGCTCCATCCAGGATAGGCGCTTTTGCGCCAAACAGGATGCTCACGCCAGTATCTTTGCCAGGTTTAAGAGCTCTTGGCATAACATTGATACAGTGCATGCAGCGAACACATTCTTTATCGTCAATTTGCAGCTTGTCACCATCCATGCTCATACATTTAGAGGGACAAAGGGCTATGACTTCTTTTTGAATGTCAAATTTACCCCAATCTCTACCTTTATGGGCACCTGCGTTAGGCTCAATTTCACCATTGATATAAGCCTGCACAGTTTCCTGGTCTATACGGATCTCATCCCTCCATGTGCCGATAAAAGACATATCAGAACGGGCAATAGACGCGACACAGCCATTGGGACATCCATCAAACTTAAACTTGAATTTATAAGGAAATGCGGGCCGATGAAGCTCATCCTGATAATAATGGGTCAGTTCATAGCACATATCCTGAGTGTCAATACACGCATATTCACAACGAGCCCTACCGATACAGCAGGCAGGTGTCCGCAGATTGGAGCCTGAACCTCCCAGATCTTGCTGCAAGACATGCCCTAACTCATAAAAAATTGGTTCCAGCTGTTCTGTAAATGTTCCTAAAAAGATAATATCACCTGTAGAACCATGCATA
>DAOWOF010000046.1 GCA_030642205.1 Desulfobacteraceae bacterium
CCATCACCTCTGGTCGAAGCAACAGTAAGTCTTCCTTGTTCATAAACCAATTCAACAGCTAAACCATCAATCTTGGGTTCTACCAGATATTCAACCGGCACATCATTGCCGATCAGATTCTTTATCCTTTTGTCATAATCCCTAAGATCCTGATCATCAAAACTATTTTCCAGACTAAGCATTGGCAGTCGATGCCTTACTTTCAAAAAACCTTCTCTTGGTTTTCCTCCAATTTTCCGGGTTGGAGAATCTCCTGTTATCAAGGCCTGGTTTTGTTTCTCAAGCTCTAGCAACTGTCTAAACAGACTATCATATTCAGCATCAGAAATTTCAATATCATCCAGATCATAATAAAGATGATTATGATATTTAATTTTTTCTCTCAACTTTTTTATTTCTTCAATAATTTCTTTCATTTTTCCATATAAAATATATTAACGATGGACTCGTAAAAAATCCATCAACAGACCGATGACTGTTAAGCACCTGCCTAGGATATTAGGTATAACCATTTGAATTCACGTTCAATGGCTGGTGAGAAGAGACACTTTCACTGTAAATAAAAAGACGCTCTGACTTTTTACTCGGTTATCAAATAATTGAATAACTTATTCGCTCAAAGTTAAAATACCAAATTTAGATTAAAGAACTATGATTCTAAAATAGAAACAATCAACATAGCAACCATAAAAATTCAATGAAAAAATAACCAATCTATGTTAGGCTCAAATAATTCAATCCTAAAATAGGGCATAATTAAAATATTTTATGTTTTGGTTGACAGCTACCCAAACGACAGGGTAAATTAAAGGATTAATTATTTAATCGGATTACACTCATATGTTCGAAAGCTTAACAGAAAAATTATCAAGCACCTTTAAAGAGGTTACCGGGCGAGGGAAATTAAGCGAAAAGAATATCAAGGATGCCATCAAAGAGATACGGCTGGCTCTGCTTGAAGCTGATGTAAATTACAAGATTGTAAAACAACTAGTGGCGGATATTCATCAAAGGGCCATCGGTAAAGAAGTTCTTGACTGCCTGACCCCAGGTCAGCAACTTATAAAAATAGTAAAGGAAGAGTTGATTCATCTCTTAGGAGATACCCAAAAAGGCCTTAGCTTTAAAGGTAAAACACCTCATTCCTTGATGCTAGTAGGCCTGCAGGGATCAGGAAAAACCACTACAGCGGCAAAATTGGCTACCCACCTGCGTAAACAAGGAAAAAGGCCTTATCTTGTTCCTGCTGATATTTATCGGCCCGCAGCAATTGACCAGTTGCAAACACTTGGCAAACAGATTGACATTCCCGTTTATCCATCAGATCAATCGCAAAAGCCTGAGGATATCTGTTATAATGCTTTTTTGCAGGCAGGCAGGGAAGGTACAGACCTTTTAATTATTGACACTGCCGGTCGACTTCATATAGATGATAATTTAATGCTGGAATTGGAGAGGATTAAAGATAAAATCCAGCCAAATGAAATCCTTTTGGTTGCGGATGCAATGACTGGCCAGGACGCAGTCAATGTAGCTGAAAAATTTAATGAAAGACTGGAAATAACTGGCATTGTTCTATCTAAAATGGAAGGTGACGCTAGAGGTGGAGCGGCATTATCTATTAGAGCAGTCACTAATATCCCCATTAAATTCATAGGAGTTGGAGAAAAGGTAAACGCCCTGGAGCTCTTTCATCCGGACAGAATGGCATCTAAAATTTTGGGTATGGGGGATGTTTTCACACTTATTGAAAAAGCCCAACAGGAATTCAGCCAAAACGATGCCCAAGAGCTCGCAAATAAACTTAAAAAAAATAAATTCAGCCTTGAGGATTTCCAGACACAACTAAAACAAATGAAAAAACTGGGCTCCATGGAACAAATCTTGAATATGTTACCTGGAATGGGGCAGCTTAAAAAGCTTAAGCAGCTAAAACCTGATGAAAAAGAATTGGTAAAGGTTGAAGCAGTTATCAGCTCTATGACACAAAAGGAAAGACTCAATTACAAAATCATTAACGGAAGCCGAAGAAAAAGGATCGCCAAAGGAAGCGGAACATCGGTTCAGGATGTCAACCGTCTTTTAAAAAACTTTGTTCAGACAAAAAAGATGATGGAAAAAATTACAAAAAAAGGAATTCCGGATATAAACTCTTTATTTAATTAAGATCTGCTACAATATTCATTAATTGAGTGTAATAAAAAGAAATTGATCAATAAATTCAACAAATATTATCTGGACAATATTGAACATATTACCAAGAGGAGAAGATAGAGACTATGTCAGTTAGGATAAGGTTGGCTAGATTAGGCGCAAAAAAAAGACCATTTTATCGTATAGTGGCTGCGGACTCTGAATCACCACGTGATGGGAGATTCATTGATATTTTAGGATATTATAACCCTATGGAAGAACCTGCTATCATCAAAGTTCATGCAGGTAAAGTCAAATATTGGTTAGAAAGAGGTGCTGTAATGACAGGCTCTGCGAAATCAATACTCAAAAAGAACAAAGATTAGCTAAGTCTACCTCGCCAGCAATATAAATAATGATGCTGAACTCAAACACGGAGGTGCATTGACATGAAAGATTTGGTTGCATACATTGCAAGAGCGCTCGTAGATAAATCGGATGAGGTTAAGGTTACTGAAATAGAAGGAGAACAAACCTCGGTAATTGAGTTAAAAGTCGCTAAAGAAGATTTGGGAAAAGTCATTGGCAAACAAGGCCGAACTGCTCGAGCAATGAGAACCATTTTAAGTGCCGCATCAACCAAAATAGGAAAACGATCTGTCTTAGAGATACTCGAATAGTTGTGTCCAATAATTTGAATAATAATTTACTTCCAGTAGGCAAAGTACTACACAGGCATGGCTTAAAAGGTCTCCTGAAAATTATAGCTTACTCTTTTTCGGAAAAAACCTTCATCCATACACAAACTATTTTTATTCGCTCGCTTTCAGGAGAAATAAAAGAGTATCAAATTACCTCTGTAAGACCCTATAAAAAAAAATTCTTTTTAGAATTAGAAGGAGTTAATTCCGGCAATGAGGCCGACTGTTTAAAAGGTTCTGAAATATTAATAAAAAAGGAGGATCTTTATCATAATCATAAAAAAGATGAATTCTTCTGGTTTGAGCTTCAAGGGATTAAGGTATACCTGGAATCAGGAGAATATTTAGGCGTTATATGTCAAATAATTGCCACTGGAAGTAATGACGTTTATGTAGTTAAGAAAGACAACAAGGAATTTTTAATTCCTGCTATTCATGATGTTGTAAAAGACATCAACCTCAAAAAGGGAATAATGCTCATAAACCCAATTGAAGGGCTATTGGACTTGAATGCAGTTTGATATCCTTACCATATTTCCGGAAATATTTTCATCCTATTTACCTTTTAGTATTTTAGGTCGTGCGCAATTAAAAGGATTATTACAAGTCAAACTCACTAATATCCGGGATTTTGCAAAAGGAGTACATAAAACAACGGATGACCGGCCTTATGGCGGTGGAGAGGGGATGGTTATGAAACCGGGGCCGATATATCGTGCTCTGGAATCAATAGAAAAATTGTCTAATAAAAATCTTGTGATCTTACTTAGTCCAACAGGCGAGCAATTTAAGCAGGACATGGCATGGGAACTTTCTAAATGGGATCAATTAATCATAATCTGTGGCCGCTACGAAGGAATTGATGAGAGAATCAGCTCTCTATGCATAGATCGTGAATTATCTATAGGGGACTATATACTAACAGGAGGAGAACTTGCAGCCATGGTTATCACGGATGCAGTTAGCAGATTGATCCCGGGAGTATTAGGAGGATCAAAATCCAACCTCAATGATTCTTTTGAAGATGGCCTGCTTGAATATCCTCAATATACCCGCCCAAGGACCTTTCAGGGAAAGAATGTCCCGGGTCTGCTATTGACAGGACACCATGCAAAAATACAGAGCTGGCGAAGAAAAGAATCTCTGAAAAAAACATTGGCGAGACGACCGGATCTATTAGAAAAAGCACAATTAACCCCAGAGGATAAAAAGATTCTTAACAACTTGAAAATAAAATAGGCCGTAAACAGACAGTTGCAGATAAAAGCCATTTCCAGATACTCACCAGGCTAAAAGGAAAAATTCGAGTTCGATATCATTAGCTGTGTAACTTTTGATAATGCGACAAATCATTTAAATCGGCATTAGTAATTATTAAGTATATATGTCTGAAACTATTAACAGGAAGATGGCGCAGGATAATAATCAAACCAACATTTATATTGGACTTATTCACTATCCTGTTTATAATAAAAATAATGAGATAATCGCTTCATCTATTACCGCTATTGATCTTCATGATATTTCAAGATTGGCCAAGACCTATGATATCAATATTTTTTTTGTCATAACGCCTTTAACCGATCAACAAATGTTAGCTGAACAGATAAAAAATCATTGGACTTGCGGGTACGGATCAAGATATAATATTTATAGGAAAGAGGCCATTGAACTGATTGAGGTTCTTCCTAATCTTCAAGATGTAATTAGAGCCATTACGAAAATAGAAAATCAAGAACCGCTGGTGATTGCAACAGATGCTTCTAGCCAAAAAAAGAAAGAGCTTTCATGGAAAGCCGCTCATGGCATTATACATAACAGACAACCTGTATTGATTCTATTTGGAACTGCATGGGGACTTGAAAAATCGGTGTTTGACCAAGCAGATTATATACTTGAGCCTATTCCAGGTAATAATATTTACAATCATCTTTCAGTAAGGGCTGCTGCTGCCATCATTCTTGATCGTCTGATTGGAAGATAATATCTTATCCAGAATTAGTTAGCTACAAACTATCACCGGATATTTAGAGACCTTTGAAAACCGCAGGCATACATTAAATATTTCGAAGATTAAAAATTGGCTCTGGCACCTAAATTGGGCTAAGGGAGAGGCCTTACAAAGGTCGCCCTTAAATAAAATAAAGGACATTCAGACCCATAAATAGAGAATAACTAACTATTTTCGGGCTTGTGTAAGGAGATTAAAATGAATATGATAGAAATGCTTGAAAAAGAGCAAATGCGAACAGATATTCCTGATTTTAGGCCGGGTGATACAATTAAAGTTCATGCTAGAATTAAAGAAGGAGAAAAAGAACGCATTCAGATATTCCAGGGAGTAGTGATCCGGAAAAGAAATGGTAATACAGGAGCAACTTTTACGGTTAGGAAAATATCATACGGTATTGGAGTTGAAAGAATTTTTCCGCTTTACGGACCATTAATTGATAAAATTGAAATAATTACAAGAGGTAAGGTCAGAAGAGCCAGACTTTATTATTTACGAAATCTAAGAGGCAAAGCTGCTCGCATTAAAGAAAAAAGATATTAAACCAAAACTCCAATTTTGAGGAAAAATCTGTTCAAGTTCAAAATAGTACATCATCTAGTGGTTCGATTAAAAAACAGCTGAAATTTTTCCCGTAAAAGTCTATCACTTTTAATAAAATGATATAGTTCCTGTCTATTGTCTACATCAAAAAAGCTGCCACTTTTTCCAGGATATCAGAACACAGGGAGAGACTTGTTTTTTTATGAAAATTTGTCTCGTCAGGCTGGACATAACTTAATCGCCGGAGTCGATGAGGCCGGCAGAGGGCCACTTGCAGGTCCAGTTGTTGCGTCTGCGGTAATAATGCCTCCCAAGATTAAGATACCAAACGTAAAAGACTCAAAAAAAATGACTGCAAACGCGAGAGAGAAGGCCTTCCCTGTTATAACTCAAAAGGCTATCTCAATAGGCATTGGAGTTATTTCTCCTAAATATATTGATGAACACAATATATTACAGGCCACGCTGGAGGCAATGCGTCAAGCAGTAATAAATTTAAGTATACAGCCCGAATTTATTCTTGTAGACGGCATCAATATGATCCCAAATAACATTCCTCAAAGAACTTTAGTAAAAGGGGATCAACTCAGCCACAGTATCTCCGTTGCCTCTGTTGCAGCAAAAGTATATAGAGACAGAATCATGATCGCATATGACTCTCTTTACCCTGTTTATGGCTTTAAAGCTAATAAAGGATATGGAACTCCACAACATCTATCCGCATTAAGAATATTTGGAGAATCACATATTCACAGAAAGACCTTCAAGGGGGTCTTATAACTTGACAAAGGCAAGACTGGATTTAGGGAGATTCGGAGAAGACCTGGCTGTAAAGACCATCAAAAAGTTAGGCTATAAATTGATTACAAGGAATTTCAGATGTTCTTTAGGCGAAATAGATTTAATCGCAAATGACCATGAAACATTAGTTTTTCTTGAAATCAAGACGAGAAAAGGAAAATCCATTAGTTATGCTAAAGAAGCAGTAAATACGAAGAAAAAACGACAACTATCAAAAGTAGCGTTAGCGTATATAAAATCAAAAAAGCTGCATGATAGAAAGGCAAGGTTTGACGTGGTGGCAATTTCTCTTGATAGAGGAACAACCAGCATCGAAGTAATTAAAAATGCCTTCGATTTAGCCTATTGATAACGTCGTAATAAATCCCATCTACTACGTTTCAGTATTTTTTCTTAAAAAACCACTTAGTTTTGATTATCTTTTTATGGAAATATTTTTTACGAGATTATAATAGTTGAAAGGAAAAAAAAGACTTAACGATTTACATGACGGGACTCTTTACGTCGTTTCTACTCCCATAGGAAACCTTGAGGATCTTACTTTCCGGGCTAAAAGGCTTCTAACAAGCGTGAATATCATAGCGGCTGAAAATATTTCTCGCACTAAAAAACTATGTAATTATTACAAAATTACAACTAAAATTATTAGTTGTAATCAACACAACCAAAAAAAAATAGCCCCATTGATACTCAAAAAATTACAATCCGGATCTGATATAGCTATTGTAAGCGACGCTGGCACACCCGGTATATCTGATCCAGGCACATACCTGGTTAGTCAAGCCGCCAAAAAAGGGATAAAAATTATTCCGATTCCAGGACCATGCGCCGTTATTACATCTCTTTCCATATCAGGTATGCCGGCAGACCGTTTTTATTTCAACGGTTTTTTATCTAACAAATCTGGAAAAAGAAAAAATACTTTACAAACTTTAATCCCAATACCACAAACTCTTGTCTTTTTTGAAGCGCCTCATCGTCTTGAGACAATGTTAATGGATATTCAACAAGTCTTAGGCGATAGACAAATTGTAATGCACAGAGAGATAACAAAAACCTATGAGGAGATAATAAGGGGCCCGGTTAGCACTATTCTTGCACACATAAAAGAAAATCCGGTAAAAGGAGAAATAACACTGGTAGTTGAAGGAAATCAGCAGAAAAAATCGCAAGATATAAGCAATGCAACCTTGAATCAAATAGATTTACTCCTCCTTAATCATAAAATGAGTGTTAAGGAAATTTCTCAATTAATCTCTCAAGAAAAAGGGCTTACTTATAGGCAAATCTATAAAAAATGCCTTCTAAGAAAAAGAGAGCTTGACCAATCTGAGGACGTTAACATTGCAAATAAACTTAACTGTCACAAATAAATTAGGTCTGCATGCAAGAGCAGCCGGAAAAATAGTAGAACTAGGAAAACAATACCAGTCAAAATTAACTTTGAAAAAAAAACAATCTTGAAGTGGATGGATCAAGCATCTTATCTATTCTTACTCTTTCATGTCCTAAAGGAACTAAGATACAGGCAATGATAACAGGAAAAGATTCCCCTGAATTGAGTGAAAAGCTAAAGGATCTTTTTTCAAATAAATTTGGTGAGCCTTCATGACCAAGCGACAAAATAAAAATCAACTAAAATTAACAGGGATTGCAGTTTCATCAGGAATCGCTATAGGAAAAGTCCGTTTAATTGAAAGAACAAAGGCTCAGATAACATATCAATATCTCATAAATGATGATCAAATAAAACACAATGTGCGGCGATTTAAGGATGCCTTAAGCAGTACAGAAAATCAGCTCATTACACTTAAAAATCATATGCCGGATATAATAAAAGAGCATGGCTTTATTATGGACAGCCATCTAATGATCCTAAAAGACAGTATGCTTACAGAGTCCACCGTCAACAGGATCTTAGATAAAAAGATATGCGCAGAGTGGGCATTAAAACAATCACTGGAAGAAATACGACAAATATTCAATCAAATAGAAGATGAATATATTAGTAGCCGCATCAATGATGTAGAAAATGTCACAGAAAGAATCCTATGGAATCTCTCCGGTGAGACTCAGGAAAGTTTAACCAACATAAAAGAGCCTGTTATCATCGCAGCCCATGATTTATCTCCTGCTGATACGACTGAAATAAATGTAAGTAAGGTAATTGCATTCATAACTGATATGGGAGGGCGAACTTCCCACGCGGCAATCATGGCTCAATCATTACAAATTCCTGTAGTAGTTGGGCTAGAATCAGCAACAAAACAACTTAAAGACGGAGATTTGTTAATAGTAAACGGAAATACCGGAGAAATAATTGTCAATCCCGATAATAATACCCTTATTTATTATCAAGAAAAAAAGAAGGAACAAGAAGAATACAAATCTACCATCACAAAGTCCAGCCACTTACCTGCAATCACTCTTGACGGGCATCAAATTACAGTCAGAGCCAACATCGAATTCAAAGAAGAAGTCGTTGCTGTCAGAAACTTTGCGGCAGAAGGTATTGGACTTTATAGAACTGAATATCTTTATCTATGGAATAACAAGCTACCCAGTGAAGAAGAATTATTTGAAGACTATCGAAAAGCAACAGAAACCATTGCCCCAGCTATAATTAATATCAGGACCCTCGATTTGGGAGCAGACAAGGTCTCTTCCAATCTTAGAATGCCTAAAGAAAAAAATCCGGCGCTTGGACTCAGGGCAATACGATTTTGCCTAAAAGAACAGCAAATATTTAAAAATCAGTTACGTGCCATTATCAGAGCCAGTAATTATGGTAATTTGCAAATAATATTTCCCATGATATCAGGGATTCAAGAGATATTAGACATTAAAAATATCATAACACAAATTACTGAAGAACTTACCAGCAAAAAAATCGCATTTGATTCTAATATCAAATATGGTATTATGATAGAAGTTCCATCGGCGGTCATCATGGCAGAAGAGCTTGCAAAACATGTAGATTTTTTCAGTATTGGAACTAATGATCTTATCCAATACGCACTTGCTATTGATCGCGAGAATAAAAATGTCGCCTATATGTATCAGCCTTTTCATCCTGCTATTCTTAGAATGATCCATCACGTAGTCAAGGTCGCCAAAAATGCCAGAATAGGGGTTGCATTATGTGGAGAAATGTGCGGAGATCCTCTATGCGTACCAATTCTACTTGGTCTCGGTCTCAAAGAATTCAGTATGCATGCCATGGCTATACCACTTATAAAAAAAATTATCAGGTCCACATCTTTAGAAGAGGCCAGTACTGATTTTGATAATATTCTAAAGCTGGATACAGCTAAAGATGTACGAGAATACATCCTGAATCGCATGAAGCGTCTTCTCCCTGAATTGCAAGAAAAAGGATATCTCGATCACTAAGTTACCATTTATGAACTCGTAAAAAGTCCACACCAGCTCAAAGATGAATAAACCCCGGCC
This sequence comes from Desulfobacteraceae bacterium, assembly GCA_030642205.1. Taxonomy (GTDB): domain Bacteria; phylum Desulfobacterota; class DSM-4660; order Desulfatiglandales; family Desulfatiglandaceae; genus DAOWOF01. The sequence goes on from DAOWOF010000046.1 coordinate 9,643, forward strand.
TGGTTGGTGGAACCATTTAAGTCCACTATCAAATGCTGGGAAATCGATAAGCATTATTATATTTAGAGATATTGATGAAAAAAGGCAAAATTCTTTGCCAAAATCGAAAAGCACACTATAATTATCATATTAGTGAAACCCTAGAAGCGGGTCTCGTACTTCTAGGTCATGAGGTAAAATCCCTTAGAGAGGGTCGCGCGAGCCTGGTGGAAAGTCATGCTAAAGTAAAAAGAGGCGAAATATTTCTCTATGATATGCATATAACCCCTTATCCTTATGCCCGTGATATGAATATCGATCCCTTAAGACAAAGGAAGCTCTTACTGAATAAACGAGAGATTAGACGCTTAATAGGGAAAACAGAGGAAAAAGGATTTACCCTTATTCCGACTAAAGTCTATCTCAACAAAGGCTTCATAAAAGTAGAAATTGCTCTGGCTAAAGGGAAGCGTAAGTATGATAAAAGGCAGGTTTTAAAGGAAAAAGAATTGAAAAAAGAGATAGATGCTGCTAAAAAATATAAATATTGATATTTTTTTATTTTCTATGGTTTTCAGCCCGATAATGCAGTGCAAATTATTTAGCTAAAATTCTATATATTGATTTTAAATTACTTTAGGCACAATATACACCTAATAAATTGTTGAATTTATCCATAAAAGGGTGTATATTATATATTAAAAAGAGATGTCATTTTTTACGAGGATACCAAACATAATAAGGGGGCGAATAGGATTCGACGAGGATAATTGAAACTTAGGTTGCATACCGAGGTGCCATCGGCTCGTAAAATGGTGGTTTTAATAATAAACGCAGACGATTACGCGTATGCTCTAGCCGCATAGATTAGGCTAGCGTTCTCTCGATCTGAGCCTGTGAGACCGAAGAGAACGTCGACTAACAGGCTAGCTTAATTCTCATACCTGAGAGACAATTAAGCGAAACTTTTCTCAGGTTAATCCATTAGGTAGTTTGCCCGGCAACTAACCTAGGGATGAAAACGAATATCGGGATAAGTATGTAGATACCTTAGCGGAATATTTTCGGACGGGGGTTCGACTCCCCCCGCCTCCACCATTGAATTTCAAACGAACCAATTCGATTGCCCAACGCGGTATGCCGGATGGTTCGTTTTTCTTTTTGTGGCAAGAGTTACGGCGTTCCTTGCCGCCGGTGGCCACCTTGCTATCACCCGGTTTTCGGGAAATCCGGGTGAAAAACCGCTTCTCCATGAGAATTTTTATCCGAATTCTCATGTTCCACTTTTGGACCTCGTCCGGTTGCAGACAGAACCCCTTTCAAACCAAGCCATTGCACAAGCACCCATCCTGTTAATCCAGGGGGCTCCGCTTGCCTCCCCAATATCTATAACTCAGAAAGGTACCAGTTACTGTCCAAGCTTATATCAAATATCCAGAGAAAGTATGAAAATAATTGATATTGTAATATTTCTATGCTAAGGAAAATTTGAACACTAAAATTAATAAATAGTAGTTTACCTGAATATTTATTTATAAATACATGAAAAGGGGAGAAATATGACAGCAAAGCTTATAAAAGGAACCGAAATAAGGGAAAAAATTCTTTCTGAGATTGAAAAGGAAGTCAAGGAAATTAAAGAAAAACATGGCCAGGTGCCCGGGTTGGTAACAATTCTGATAGGTGCAAATCCTGCTTCAATTTCTTATGTTACATTGAAAATAAAAACGGCCAATAGACTTGGTTTTCATGAGATACAAGATGATCAGCCCGCAGATATCTCTGAAGAAGATCTGCTAGCTCTGATTTCAAAATATAATAATGATGACTCAATTAATGGAATCTTGGTTCAATTACCATTGCCAAAGCATATTAATGAGAAAAAAATCCTGAACGCAATTGATCCTGATAAGGATGTTGATGGTTTTCATCCTGTAAACGTTGGTCGTTTGATGATCGGCGGGGATGAAGTAAAATTTCCCCCTTGTACACCTGCCGGAATCCAGGAAATGATAGTCAGGTCAGGTGTTGAAACCAGTGGGGCTGAAGTTGTGGTAGTTGGCCGATCTAATATTGTTGGAAAACCAATCGCAAATATGATGCTTCAGAAAGGCCCTGGAGCTAATTCAACTGTTACAATTGTGCATACACGCACCAAGGATTTGGCTGCCCATTGTAAAAGGGCGGATATTCTAATTGTTGCTGCTGGCGTCCCAGGCCTTGTGAAGCCGGAATGGATAAAGGAAGGTGCCTGCGTAATAGATGTAGGTGTAAACCGGGTTGGAGAAAAGATCAGCGAAAAAACTGGCAAAAAGATTGCCATTCTCAGAGGAGACGTAGATTTTGATAAGGCCAAAGAGATTGCCGGATCCATTACTCCCGTTCCAGGCGGCGTTGGCCCCATGACCATAACCATGCTTATGAAAAATACTCTGAAATCTCTAAAATTCAGCTTGGGGATTGCTTAACCAAGATATTTGAAAAATAATTTAAATAGTGCCCGAACGAAAACTGTCTTTTTTTGCCAATCTCTGCATCAGATCAAAATTTTAATCCTCAAAATACCCAAGGTATTTCTGGGGTTAAAATTTTGTTCTTTCTTGCACCTTTTTCTTTCAATTCTCAAAAGACCACCATCTATATTTATAGTTTTGAACCCTCAAAAAAAAAAGATAGAATTCCCTTCGCTGCCACTTGCAATCATACTTACGTCAAGA
>DAOWOF010000223.1 GCA_030642205.1 Desulfobacteraceae bacterium
AAAAATAATTTTCAACACGCAATATATTGTATGGAAAATTTTAAATATTGCATTCCCTGACAGCCTGTCGAAGATTATTTCGAAGATCAAATTTTAGCTGACTAATTTATTTTAAGTCCGGCTAAATAATTGAGGTGTAATCCGCATGAAACCAAACAATCAGATAACAATACCAACGGCAGATCCATTTTTTTTTCTCCCTGAGAATGTTATTGTAAACCTTAATCGTTTTGAAAGGCTCTCACAAAATCATCCTGTTAATATACTCGTTATTGGAAAACAGGGATGCGGCAAATCATCCCTTGTCAGGCAATTTGCGGCGCGCTTTAAACGCCCTTTAGCTACTTTTCAAATGGGACTTTTATCAGAGCCTGGTCAGCTATTTGGCGAACAATCGTTAAAAGAAGGAGATACCTTCTACAAGGAGTTTCTCTTTCCAAAGGCAATCGCGACGGAAGAATGTATAATTCATCTTGAAGAGATCAATCGTCCGGAACATCCAAAAGCCCTGAATGAGCTTTATTCTGTCCTTTCAGAAGATCGTTCCATCTGGGTGGATCAAATAGGACAGGTTACTGCGGCAAATAAAACAATATTTTTTGCGACTCTAAATGAAGGGCCGGAATTCTCGGGCGTTGATTTCCTGGATGCTGCCTTGAGAGACAGGTTCTACACAGTCCATCTTGACTACTTGCCTAATGACATTGAAAGAAAGATCCTTACCTTGAAGACAGGCGTTTCTGAAGACCAGGCCGCAGAGATAGTAAACGTTATTGATGCCTTGAGAAAAAACCCTCAAGACCCTATGCCAATTTCTACACGCCACAGCTTGATGATTAGTGAACTTGTGGCATTGGATGCCTCGATAAAAGATGCCCTCGTATATAGTCTTCAGATCAATCTGGACATTCTGGAAACTGTTCTGCTATCTTTGCATTTGGCATCTACGGAGGTTGAAGATCAAAATGCCGATGAATTTAAACCTTTCTGATAACTGGCGAGTCAACAAGCATAAAATTGAAGCTATTGAACTTGCTAATCTTCTGAAAGCCGTCAGGAAAATTATTGGACATCTGGTACTGGATGTGGAGGTGGTATGGTCAGGTATGACACCAAGCCAAGGAGCACATCACCGCATTGAATTACCTCCTGAAATAGTTATGGGCGAATACCCTGTGCCTGGAGATAAAACAGATGTCCTGATAGGATATGCGCTTCATGAGGCCTTTCATATTATCCAGGAAAGCGATTATGTCAGAAATTTTTTCAATCGTAAATATAATGACCCTGAAGAAAAGGAGATGGTTCTTCGACTCGTAGAAACTGCTGAAGACATCCATATAGATGGAGTTGCCAGAAAAAAGGGGATCTTCAGTAAATATGTACAAATTTATCGCTATTGGTGGTTGCAGAATTTCCCCTCTGTTACTCCAAAATTTCCCCCAACTCTTGAATCCATGATGGATACCTATCTTAATCTGGTATTGGATATCTCCTTTCCTGACACAACTCCGGAAGATTTTGAGGCCTTAAAAGGAATCTCTTATACTAAGGGTATGGACATCAAGATGCTGGCAAAGGCCTTTTGCAAAGATAAAGGTCTTGTTCAAGGGTTCCATCTTGCCTATGTTGAGACCCCTCTGGAATGTGAAGAACCATTAAAAATGCTTCTGACAAAGACCTTTGATATTATAGAGGGAGAACCCAGCAAACGAATCTTTATTTACGATGATTATTGGGCCATTTGGGGAGATCATTTTAAAAAATTAAAAAGAGAAGCAGAAGAATTAAGGGCTCTGGAGCTGGAAAAAATGGGGGTATCAACATCAGGATCAATGGCCTTAACCCCTGAACTTTCCCGGGCTATGAAAAAGGAGATGAAAAATAAGGATGATGTGGACTCCTTATTAGAGGAGTCCCTTGATTCTGTTGGCGGAGAAAATCTGAAATGGGCCGTTTTTCCAACTAAATACGCTTCTTCTACAACTCCTTGCAAAAAAAAGCCTGACCCGTCTTTTTCAAATCGCTTAAGGGCTATTTTTCATCTATTAAAGCAACAGATTTTAAAGGTTCACAGAGGCGAAATCAGCGGAAAAATTGATGGTAGAAGACTGTATAGAGTGCCTGTCGCGAATACAATTTTCAAACGAAAGACATTTATCAAGGAAGATTCATGGAATATAGCTATATTGGTAGACGCGTCTTCTTCTATGCAGGACGATTGGGATTTGGTAGAGACAATTTTTGCCACCTTTGCTGATATATGGAGGGGAGAGAATAACAAACTGGACCTATATGCCTATTCAGAGAATAGAGGAGTTTGTGAAATTATAAAGCTTTTTTATAGCGGTCGATTATTTACGACTACCCCTTATGGCAGCACACCATCAGCTCAGGCCATTATGTTGATAGCAGCAATGATGCCCAAAAGTCCTCGAAGATTTATTCTGCATATCAGCGACGGAAAAATCAACTCAGGATTTGATATCCGTCTTGCGCTTAAATTCTGTGAAAAGGAAAATATTGATCTGGTAACAATAGGGACACCCGGGATCGATATCAAAGAACTTCAGGAAAAATACGGAACAGACCGTTTTAAAGTGATAGAAAGCCTGGATCTATTGCCGGAAACACTTCTAGATCTCTTACGCGTAAAACTCCTTCATTAGCAAATTTCGAAGTAGTGCCTGAACGAAAACCAGAAATTTTTTAAAAGGTCTGATCGTTTAAAATCTAATAATGAGCTTGATAAACGCCTATAACATCTCTCTTGCCTTTCTTGGAAAGGAACTATTTAATAATATCGGATTTCAGGTTAATCCTTCAGAACGGCTTGCTCTTATAGGGCCAAATGGTGTGGGCAAGACCACCCTCTTCAGGCTTATCATGGGACACACTACTCCTGATAAAGGAGAAATCCTGATGGCCAGGGGAATCCGAACCGGATATTTACCCCAGAATGTACAGGACACACTGGAAGGCCCTTTACTAAAATCTGTAATAGATTCCATCCCAGACCGCAAAAACATAACCCACAAGATCAAGATTATTGAAAATCAGATTTCAAGCTTAAACGATTATAGGGAGCAGGAAAAGCTCTCTAATACTTTGGCTGAATATCATAATAAATTCAATTGCCTTGAAACAGATTTCCCGCGCCATGAAGCAGAAAAGATCTTGGCGGGCCTCGGTTTTTCAATGCAGGAATTTGAATCTCCCATTACAAATCTCAGTGGGGGTTGGAGGATGCGGGCTGCTTTGGCCAGTCTGCTTTATCAGAAGCCTGATCTTCTCCTTATGGATGAGCCTACAAACCATCTCGATATTCCGGCAGTCCAATGGCTGGAAAATTACCTCAGAGATTTTAAGGGCGCGATTTTTTTTATCTCCCATGACCGTGATTTTATTAATCGTTTATGCCAAAGGATTCTAAGCCTTGGAAATGAAGGTATCAGGTCTTATCCAGGAAACTATGATGTATATCTGAAGGCACACCAGGAAGAAGAAAAGATTCTGGAAGGACAGGCAAAAAAACAGGCTCAAACAATTAAAGACGCCAGGAAATTCATTGACCGTTTTCGTTACAAAGCAACCAAGGCGAGGCAGGCACAGAGCAAGCTTAAATTGCTTCAAAAAATGGAGATTGTAAAAACAAACGCTAAACAAAAAACAATGAACTTCTCCTTTCCTGATGTTATTCGCAGTGGGAGGGAGGTAATTTCTCTTAGGGACGTTTCCAAAGGATTCAATGAAAAAGATCTGTATTCAGAGGTCACTCTAAGTGTCTTGCGTGGAGACAGGGTTGTTATTATAGGCCCAAATGGCTGTGGAAAAACCACACTCTTAAAAATGATAGCAGGAGAAATAGAGACTGACGCGGGTCAAATAAGTCTGGGGCATAAGGTGGATATGAGTTATTTTGCCCAACACCATTCAGACATGCTAAATCCTCATAACTCCATAATTGATGAGATTTACCAGATTGTCCCACAACAGACAATTTCATTTGTTA
>DAOWOF010000170.1 GCA_030642205.1 Desulfobacteraceae bacterium
CGAATATGAACCTCCTTTTCACGTCCTCCGGCAATTCGCACCTCGCCTACCCCGCTTAATTTTTGCAGCATGGGACGAATTTGATCGTCGGTAACCCGGGTTACTTCCTCAATTGGTTGCTGCCCGGTCACAGCCAGCCAGATAATAGGATTGGCATTGATATCAAGTTTGGCAATCACAGGAACATCCGTGTTATCAGGCAGATTTCTGAGATGGGAAGACACCTTGTCCCTGATTTCCTGAGCAGCCACATCAATGTCCTTTGTAAGTTCAAATTCAACAGTAATACGGGACAATCCCTGCATGCTTTGGGAAGTGATATGTTTTATTTCACTAACCGAACTAATAGCATCTTCAAGCTCATCTGTAATTTCATTATCAACCTCTTCAGGCCTGGCATTTTCCCATACAGTAGAGACCGTTACTATGGGAAAATCAACATTCGGATAAAGTGAAATTCCAAGCCGCGTTACGCCAATAAGACCAAAAAGTAATAAAGAAGCAACTATAATAGTTGCGCCTACAGGCCGTCTTATGGAAAATTCAGGTAAAAACATGGAAGCATACTCCTATGATTTCTGTTTTTCTGATGTTTTGATTATTGTAATTCGACTACCATCTTTTACTGCAAATTTTCCCTCAAGTATTACCCTGCTTTCAGATCCAAGCTTTCCATCAAGAATCTCAGCCCATTGATTATTGACCTTGCCCAGACGAATTGGCACCTTACGGGCCAGGTTTTCTTCCACAGTATAAAGGTATGTTTCCGCCTCGGTCTGGATAATACTTTCCCATGGCACTGTTATCGCATCTTTATGGATAGCGGTAACAACTCTAACCCGGGCAAACATCCCGGGATTTAAAAGATTTTCTTGATTTTCAACCCTGGCTTTAACCTGAAAAGTTCGCGTATTGACATCAACTTCCGGTGCTATAAAGGAAAGTACTCCTTTAAAAACCTTATCAGGATGGGAATCAACTGTAAGGAGTGCCTGCTTACCTGTAAAGAGGTCAGGCTTATATTTTTCAGGCGCCTGAAAAGAGATCTCCAAAGGGTCCAGATCAACTACTGTCACGACAGGTTCTCCTTTCTTCAGGTAAGCTCCAACTGATATGTTGCGAACTCCCAAAAACCCATCAAAAGGCGCCCTGATAATCATATCTGAGAGGATCTCCTTTTGACTGACCAGATTAGCCTTGACCTGAGCTATCATGGCTTCAATTTCCTTGATTTCGGCCTTAAGGTCATCAAATTGCAGCTGGGAAACAAGGTCTTTTTTTACTAATGGCTTTTTACGCGTCAGAGCTCGTTTTTTATTATCCAGACGAATCCGGAACTGATCGATCCTGGCCTCCAGATTCCTGATTTCGGCCTTAAGCTTGATATCATTAAATCTGACAAGGATGCTCCCTTTTTCAGTATAGCCTCCCTCTTTAAAAAGTATTTCAGTAACCTTGCCCTCAACCTCTGTCCTTAAAGATACTTTTTGGCTTGCCTTAAGCGTTCCAACCTGGTGGATTACATATTTCACCTGCCTAATGGTTGCTTTGCCACAGACAACAGGATAAGATTGTTCTGAACGGTCAGTTTTAACTTTATTATCCTTGCAGGCAGATAAAATAGATAAGGAAAAAAACAATAAACCCCAAAAGAGACAGCGGGTCGCAACAGCCATATTATTCTTCATTTCCCAACTCCTCCATATTAACTTTTATTGAGATATTATAGCGTTCCAGATTGGCGCCCATGACATGATAAAATTGAGCCAGTCCTTTCATAACATCAGTAAGAGCAGTTACCCTCCTGATCCGGGCCTTTAAAAGATTATCCTGAAAAGTCAGAACTCTAAAGGTATCTGAAAGCCCCTTTTTAAGACGTTCCATCTCCTGGCCCAGGGAGATCTCTGCAAGACTCATGAACTTTTCTGCCACCTCCACCCTTTCCAGGCTACGTTCCACAAAGACCATGGCATTTTGAACCTCGATTTCTATCCTTCCCTCCAGGCGCTTAAGATTGCAAATCATCTGCCGTTTTTCTCTAACTGCTCTCAGGTAGTTGGCCTTGGCCAACCTGTTTCCAATGGGATAAGAAAAATGAAGGCCACAATAATATTCATAGCCATCGCCTTTAACCATAGATGAAAAAGCATCATCGTAAGACCCTTCATAAGGGCTGGGATTACTGGTTATTCCCAATAAATCAACTGTCCTTCTGCCTCCTGACAAGCCATTTAAACCAAGCGAGGCCTTAAGATCAATGCGCGGAAGCTTTTGATTTTCATGGTATTTGAGATTAATATCCCGGTTGGTAATTTCCAGTTGTTTGTTTTTTAGATCAAGCCTTTTCTCAAAGGCAATGGACATAGCCTGCTTTATTGTACAGACTGAATTATGAGCCACAGAACCAAGGTCTTCAGGTCTGAATATGCCTTTATTCATTGGATCACCTAAACGAATTTCAAGAAAATCTTTCAGCTTATTAGATAGAACTTCTATATTTTGCCTGGCCAATAAAACTTGTTCATCCCTTGCAGCAACGGCAGTCTCTGCCTCCTGCACTTCAGTGACAGGGACTATTCCTGCCTTAAACTTTCGCTGGTTCCCATTAAGCAGTTCCAATGCCAAACGTCTTGATTCCATACTATGTTCAAGGATCTCCCAGCCTTTTGTCAGATCAAAATAAAGTATTTCGATTCCCTTTGCCACTTCCTGAACATGGGAAATATATCGATTGGCAGCCAAGCTTATACCATTAGTTGAAATACGCAGGCCTGCGGTATTGATTTCAGACCCCATATCTCTTAAAAGAGGCTGGGTCAAATCCAGGATTACTGAATCATTATAATGTGGACTTAAGGCATCAATGGAGGAGTTATCAACAGAACGATCGGTATCCAGAGAAAGCTGTGAATGAAGACCTGAATGAAATTTTTTCTTTAAGGCGATATCAGCCCCGTATGATCTATAATTATTGTAGGGGTCGCTCGAAAAAGCCGATGCAGAAGGTTGCTCCTCTTCCATGATGGAGACTGTGGTCTCCAGGATGACATCAAATTCTGAGCTTTTAGCATCCGCCTCTGTTTCCTGAATGGCGATGCTAATCTCACTTGCCTTGAGATCCAGGTTTTTTTCTATGCCCAGCAATAATGCGCTTCTAAGTGGAATAACAGGATCTTTTATTAAATCATCAAGCGGCTGCCCCCAGGATGAGGCGCAATATATAAGGCAGAATGGAATAAGCAGGAAATAAATGGAGAATGTTTTTTTATACATAATATGCATATCCAGTAATATCCTTTATTCAGGTTTATTATTTGTTGCCAGGAAGCCGTCAAGACTGCGATGGCAAAATTTAACAACTTCTTTTGATAAATCAGGAAGAACCATATTGCCCAGCATCTTAAGACGGCTGATGCCATGGAGCAGGCCATGAATAATAAAGGCCGTCTTTGCGGCAGGAAGATCACGAATGGAGCGGTCATTTATTCCGCGCTCAATGCATTCTTTTAAGATATTAATTATATGGGAGGAACGATCCTCAAGAATCACCCTTGTTGGAGAGCCAGGCGCCATCAGATCATGCGGAAAATCACGAATAACAATCAATAAGGCTTCATGGTTATTTTCGCCGAATTGAAAATGAAAAGAAATGAGTTTTTTAATAGCTTGCAGCCCAATAAGCTCCTGTTGTGCAGTTTGTTCAAATTCCGCGATATATTGTTCCAGCATTTCCTTGAGGATATTAATGATAATCCCCTGTTTGGTTTTAAAATAATGAAAGATCAGGCCTTCAGCAACGCCAGCCTTTTTGGCAATAGCTGAAGTAGACGTAGAGGCGAATCCTCTTTCAGCAAAAAGATTAGAGGCAGCTTTTAAGATAGCTTGTTTACGATCCATAGCAAGTCTCCCTGTAAGTTCTATTAAAGAGGATCAATAAACTTGAAAGATTTTGATTGAGTACTCAATCAGTATATAGAGAAAAAAAAATATTACAAGACTTTTCTGCTTATGGTAAACTGGAGATATCCTATGCTACTTATCTCAATTAAAAAACATACAATATCTCCAAATATTTTTGTATAACAGATTATTTAGTACTGTATTTTAGATTAAAGCCCATTAATAATCATGAGTTCCTAACTTCACCGGAACTTTAAATACTTCCTCGATTTTTGCTGTAATGCCTTCCAGATTCATTGGACAGTTCATAATCCCATGGGCTTTTTTTATACAGGTGGCAAAATAGATTTCATCAACTTTAACGTCCAGTTTTTCCAAAACAAGCATTTGAAGTTGCAGTTTGGGAAGCACAAGTCCGGGGCAATCTCCACAACCAGTCTTAAACACAATCTCTACATCCTCTTCACCCTCAAAGGCAAAAGTCTTTTCGTTAACGGCCTTATAACACTTGGCACAACCTACACAGCTTGTATCCTGGATTTTTTCACAGTAAATAATTCCGATTCTTTTGCCCATATTACTTCCTCCTTAAATTATAATACAACATAAATGGATAAGTAGTTTTATGATTATTGAAGATCTTATTATGAAATATCCCCTATCCCGCTAATAGCTGTTTGTCAAGAAATATGCTTTATAGAACGATTAATATTACTTAATTAAATATAGCCCAAACTCAGGAACAAATTCCCTTTTTAGATCTCCATTAAAAAGATGGAAAAAAAATTCTCCGGTAACCGCAATTTTTGCTTGTAACAAATGTCCTCCTACAACGGATCCATCCTCACAACCCATAATTGCGTGAAGATGGATAAAAGGCTTTTCATCCTTCCAGCTTAAATTACCATTAAGAGCCAATAACTCATGAAAACCATTTAACTTTTTTTCTATATAGCTTTTTTTTCCCTTGTCAAAACAACCTATGATAACATCCTCTACAGCGCCAATGCCGGTAATAAAGCCCGCCGGCAGCTCCTTTTCCATGGCAACCTTTTCAAAGGCTTCAAATATTGATTCACCCTTATCAAGAATCAGAGCCGTAACTATTTTATCTGAATAGTGTTTCATTGCATTGCCTCCAAAAATCAATTAGATTCAAAAAAATTATACTCAAGACCCATGCCCTGGCAAGCATAGTAAAAAATCTGGTCCTCTGGCCCAGGTTTTTTATTTTTAAAATTTGTATTGCTAACAAGCGCCAATTTCATTAAGGTTATGATATGAATCCATAAAAGGTCTACTAGTATAACAGGAGCTAAGATGAGATCAGAACATAAATATTTTTTTACGGTCCTTATTGTTTTTGTCGGTGCTATTGTCCTGCTTTTATGCGCTTGTGGAAAAAAAGATAAAGAAGATGAAAGTGAATCAGCTTTAACAAAGACTTTCAAGATCAATATAGCCCATAGCATGACACTTGATACTCCTCTTCATCAAGCATGTTTAAGGTTAAAGACTTATGCAGATAAAAAAAGTAATAGTCGTCTGATAATAGAGGTATATGGCGCTTCCAGTCTCTATTCTGACAAAGATATGCCGGAAGTCCTGCCGGCAGGAGTTCTGGACATGGGAGCCTGCAGTCCTTTAATCTGGTC
>DAOWOF010000279.1 GCA_030642205.1 Desulfobacteraceae bacterium
CGGTTCTGCCAATGTGCTTACTATTATCCTTGAAAGGACGTCTGATGGGGATATTTATAACCCTGAAACACTTAAAAAAGTAGACCAACTTACCCAAGGTGTTTTGAAGATAAAAGGATGCAGCCCCATTCAAGTAAATTCTATTTCCCATCCCAGGGTAAAAAAACTTGTTTTAACGCACCAGGGAATAGGATTATTACCCCTGATGTGGCCTGTGCCAAAGACTAAAGAGGCATCTGAAGAGTTCAGAAAAATAGTCTATTCCAATGAAGGGATAAGGGGTTTTTATATCTCACTGGATGATAAATCAACAGCAGTCTATGCTGGCTTTTGGGAAGAAGGAGTTGATTTACTATATCTGTTTCAGGAAGTCAGAAAATTAACGGCTTCTATAGAAGATGAGAATCACAAATGTCATATTGCTGGTTATCCTATGCTCTATGCATGGATAAATTATTATAGTGGAGAGACATATACGATCCTGGCTGTTACAGGAATCGCGATGCTTCTTCTCTTGATCCTCTATTTTCGAAGGATAACCAGTGTATTGATTCCCACGATTTCAGGTTTGGTAAGCGCGATTTGGGGGCTGGCTTTTGCTGGAATCATGGGAATAAGCATTGATCCTTTGCTTTTAGTCATTCCAGTTTTATTGACTGCAAGGGCGCTATCTCATTCCTGGCAATGCCTTGAAAGATTTCATCAGGAATATATAAATTGTGAAGATAAAGAAAAGGCTATTATAAACGCGTATTCATCTCTTTATCCCCCGGCTCTTCTTGCTATTATAACTGATGGTTTTGGGGTTCTTGCCATCATGATCTCTACAATTCCGCTTATGCAGAAACTCGCCTTGTTTTCATCATTCTGGATTATCAGCATTGTAGTCTCCGTAATTATTTTGAACCCTATTCTTATTTCCTTTTTTTATACCCCATTAAAGAAGGGAAAAACCACAGATCAAAAAGATAAGGTTTTCTTTACAGGAATTTTACGGCCATTGGATATGATTACTCAATTTATCTATAGTCTGTCAGGGCCAAAAGCAAGATGGGTTTGCGCCATGGCAGCCATTGCTCTGATATTTGGAGGTAGTATTTTAACTACGCGTTATTTGAAAGTAGGCGATTCAAGTGCAGGTGGTGCGACATTATATCCTGATCATCCCTATAATATTGCTATGAATAAAGTTAATACTGATTTTGCCGGAGCATCAAGATTGGTAGTAGTTTTGGAAGGTAAAGAAAACGAGGCTATTAAACATCGGGATTCATTGATGATCATGGAAAAATTAGGACTGTTCATGAAACACAATATAGATAATGTTGGCGCTACCTTAAGCCTTACTGATCTGGTTCGAAAAGTGTGGAGGATGTATCATGAAGGGTATCCAAAATGGGATATGGTTCCACAAAACAGAAGACATCTTGGGCAGGTGTTCTGGTCATTATCTGCCAGCATGGCCCCTGGAGAGATGGATCAATTCGTAAGCCTTCCGGATTTTTCAGATTCTAATGTAACGGCCTTTTTAAGGGGTTATAATCATGATAGCATTAAAATGGCCATAGCAAAAATAAAAGAATTTCAGGATACCGTCAATTCTGATCCTGACTCAAAGATCAAAGTCAGGCTTGCGGCCGGGATTCTGGGTATCCTTGCGGCGGTTAATGAAGAAGTAGAGTGGTCCTATTGGGCCATCCTGATTGTTATCTTTACCACAACTTTTATTTTATGTGCCTTTACATACCGTTCCCTCAGAGCAGCGTTTATTCTCCTGATTCCTTTGGCAGTATCTCAAGTCCTTTGTGAATTGATCATGATTATATTTCATATTGATCTTAACATTAGTTCATTGCCTGTCACAGCAATAGGAGTTGGTGTTGGCATAGATTATGGAATTTATCTCATGAGCAGACTCAAGGAAGAATGTTATATTCAAAATGATTTTGACAAAGCCAGATTAACCGCTTTGGTTACAACAGGAAGAGTTATAATGTTTACTGCCATAACCTTAGCCGTTGGTGTTGGATTTTGGGTGCTTTCAATAATGAAATTCCCGGCAGAAATGGGGCTTCTAATACTTCTGCTCATGTTCTTTAATATGATAAGTGCCCTGGTTTTGGTCCCTGCTCTGTGTGGAATTCTTAAACCTTCATTTGTGAGAAATATTGGAAGGGAGGTGATGCCCTGATTTCCAGCCCAAGGGCTCTGGAACCTGAAAAAAATATTTACCGCTCTTTTTTATTAGCTCTGACATTGAATCTTGATTAATAGTAATCGATATCATGACAGGAGGGAAAATGATGATAAGATCAATAATGGGACTCCTCATTATTTGTTTATTAGTTACCTTTGGAAATCAAAGCGCAATAGCTGATTCTCAATGGAAGGAAAAACAGCAGGCCCTTTTTGAGAAAATCAATCTTAAACCAGGTGAGATGATTACAACAGAAAATTTTGAAAAGATTGATGGCCTGGTTCCATTCTCAATTGCGAATTGGATAAAAAAAGGTTTATGGCAGATGAAAATAGGTGAATTTAAATATGATATTTCACATCAGAATGAATGGATTAACGCATCCAAAAAAAATGCCGGGAAATATCAATTAAATGAAAAAAAGGTGATTGTTGAGGTTAAGACCAAAAAGCCTCCTCTTTACATATATGGAAAGCCATTCCCAAATCTTGATATAAAAAATGATCCTGACGGGGGGGCAAAATTCATGTTTAATTACCTGCTATCCCTATTCAGGCTTGAAACCTCCAGAGTCTTATGCGCGCCTGAATGGATCGGGAAGGGCGGCTTTGAAAGACAGCTTGAGACCTTCACGATAAGGCATTTTTTCTGGGGAAGGCCCAATGGAGCGATAGCAAATCCTGCCAAATTCAGATTTAAGGATATCATGAATGTTATAAATCCTTATGATATGGCAGGCACAAATCAGCTGACTCTTAGAAGACTGGATGGAACGCCTGATGAAGTATATGTATATA
>DAOWOF010000018.1 GCA_030642205.1 Desulfobacteraceae bacterium
ATCAGGCTTTCTCAGGGAAGGTCCTTCAGAATGTTGGCGCCTTTGAGGGTAATATTCGTATATTCATATTAGAAAGAACTAATGTTGATATATCTAACTAACAGATATCCCTTTTTCATGTCAAGCCTTTTTTTGAGCAAAATAAAAATTTTGAAAATTTTATAAACCACTAAAAATATCAACAATTCAAGATTTTCCCGGATGGACATTTAAGAATTTGTTTGATATTGAAAAAGGCAAACAGATTTAATCTCAATTCTGGTCCTAATTCTACATTTTTTAAACAAATTCTAATAAAAGATTTATGACTACTGCTCTATTATGGGCGCCAATATCAAATAAGACCTTTGCAAAAACATTTCCTTGAACCTGAACGGAATGATTTTTTTCAAAGGCCTCAAATTTATTGGAAAAAAGATTGATATTATTTCGCAAAAAGTTCAGTAGCCCCCGCCGGGTCAAAAGGCGTTCTGCGCCTTTTGACCCGGTTATCAAGATTAATTAAGAGAGGAAAAAATATGAAAGCTGAAGATCACTTTTTAGACCTGTTTTTTAATCCTCAATCAATTGCGATTATTGGTGCAACTGATGATGTTGACAAGATAAATTATCCGTTGATGAAGAATTTGGTCAAACTTGGTTTCAAAGGAAGAATCTATCCGATCAGTAAAAAAAATCCTGAGATTATGGGATATAAGTCATATCCTGGCTTAAGCGCTGTTCCTGATAAGATTGATCTTGTCATAACAGCTATTCCAGCAACAAAAACAATAAAAATTGCCAAAGAATGTAATGATCTGGGAATTAAACGTTTAGTCATCATTTCAGGCGGCTTTTCAGAGGGGGGGGATGATGGGCAAAAACTCCATGAGCAATTACAGTCATTTATCAAGGGAAAAGGCATTCATTCCTTAGGCCCTAATACTTTAAGCCCCATAAATACTAAAAATAATTTTACAATCAGTTATCATTTGTCAAATTTTTTTAAAAAAGGAGGTTTAAGCTTTGCCTTCCAATCCGGTTTTTATGAACCAAAGATAGCCTCTTTAATGAGTACAATCGGTCTTAACAAGGTTCTGGATATGGGGAACAAGATGGATATTAATGAGGTAGACGCCCTGGAATATTTCTTACGGGACCCTGACACCAAAAGAATCGCCATGCATATAGAAAGCCTCAGGGGAGATGCCCGAAGATTTTTGGAGCTGCTTAGGGAGGTTTCCATTAAAAAGCCAACGATTATTCTCAAAAGCGGGCGTACTTCCAGTGGCTCAAAAGCAGCCTCATCCCATACAGGATCAATTGCCAGAGAGAATGATCTTATATTTGACGGCATGATCAAACAAACTGCAGCTATCAGGGCCCAAAATATTGAAGAATTCTTTGACCTTGCCAAGGCCTTTGAATACTTGCCATTACCAGAAGGAAACCGCTTGTCCATTATTCCTTTTTCAGGTGGCGAAGGGGTAATGTCAACTGATGCTTGTGAGATGAATGGTCTTAAAATGGCCTCTTTAAGTAATAAGGCCTATAAGCGTCTTCATCGTATTTTTCCGCCTTGGGATATACCCTTGAATCCTTTTGATCTTGGAGTTTGCGCTCAATTTTTCTCTGATCTTGAAAGCTTCTTTGATTGTTTATGTGCCATCCCTGAAGATGAAGGAGCAGATTTTGCGATAATGCAAATGCCTCCGCCAGTAGTATTGAGATTAAACAGTTCAGGACAGGAATCAATAGTTGATGAATATTCAAGATTGATTTTAAAAATGAAAAAAGCTGGAAAGCCGTTCGCTCTCTGGTCTTCATCAATGGATATACCCGAAATGGACATGATTGGTAATATTGAAGCTAATGGTGTGCCTGTCTTTCCTTCAGCTGTAAGGGCAGTAAAGGCCTTTGCAGCGCTTTATCAGTTTAACGTAAAGAGAAATGAAAAGGAGTTAAGATGAAAGCCTCGGATCATTTTCTAAACCGATTTTTCTATCCTGAATCTATTGCAATTGTAGGTGCCACTAATAATCCTGCCAATCTAAATACTCCTTTAATGAAGAACCTGGTAAGGCTGGGTTTTGGGGGTAAAGTTTATCCAATTAATCCAAAAGAAAATGAGATTATGGGACTTAAGGCATTTCCCAATTTACAGTCTGTCCCAAATCAGGTTGATCTGGTTGTCACTGCTGTCCCAGCTACCAGAACACAGGAGATAATTAAAGGGTGTGATGAAATTGGGGTTCGGAATATAGTTATCATATCAGGTGGATTTTCAGAAGGAGGAAGTGATGGGCAAAAGCTTCATCAAGACCTGCAATCATTTCTTAAAGAAAAAGGCATCCGGGCATTAGGACCCAATACCCTTAGCCCTATCAATACTTCTGAAAATCTCGCGATTAGTTACCATGCCTTAAAAAATCTAAGAAAGGGGAACCTCTCTTTAGCCTTTCAATCCGGCTTTTATGAGCCAAAATTATCATGGATTTTTTCCCATTTAGGTATCAATAAAATCCTTGATATGGGCAATAAAATGAATATAAATGAGGTGGACGCTCTTGAGTATTTTGCACTGGACACCTCCACAGAAATCATTGCAATGCATATTGAAAGCCTGCATGGTAATGGCAGGGATTTTTTTAATATTCTTAAGCAAGTATCCATGGAAAAACCGACAATTATTCTCAAAAGCGGCCGGACTCAAAGTGGTTCGCGGGCAGCTTCATCCCATACTGGCTCACTTGCCGGGGAAAATAATCTGATTTTTGACAGCATGCTCAGGCAAACAGCTGCTATTCAAGCCCATAATATTGAGGAATTTTTTGATTTTGCCAAGGTATTTCAATATGCTGAATTACCAAAAGGAAATCGTATGGCCTTGATTCCCTATTCAGGAGGTGAGGGAGTTATGGCCACCGACGCCTGTGAAATAAATGGTTTTAAAATGGCGACTCTTAGTAAACAAGGAGAGGAGCAAGTAAGAAAAATTGCTCCACCCTGGGATGGAAGCTCTCTAAATCCATTTGATGCAGGATTTTGTTTTCAGTTCTTTTTTAGTGATCTCTCATCTTTTTTTAAAACTTTAGCTGTTATTCCGAAAGATGAAAACGTAGACTGTGCTGTAATGCAGTTGCCCCCGCCATGGTTATATAATTCTGTTACACCCATAACTGATGGATTGGGTGATGAATATATTGACATGATGGTAGCAATGAATAATCCAGGAAAACCTTTTGCCTTATGGTGTACAACCATGGATGCCAGAGAAATGGAATTTGTGCAAAGGATAGAGGCCCGGAATATCCCTGTATTTCCTTCTTCTATTCGGGCTATTAAATCTTTGGCGGCTCTTTATCGTTATAGTATGCGGCATAAATGATGTGCTTAAAAACAAGGGGCATATCTTTGAAAAGATTAGCCCCTTGTTTTTAAACTTTATTAAGGAATCAATTTTGTATCAGGTTCCCATTTCCCAGGAAGATAGATATTTTTCCTGTTCTGGCGTAAGGGTATCAATTTCAACTCCCATGGATTGCAGTTTAAGGCGGGCAATTTCCTGATCAATCTCAAGCGGCATTGGATAAACCTTGTTCTTCATATCCTTATATGTCTTTGCCATATATTCCGCTCCCAGGGCCTGGTTGGCAAAACTCATGTCCATAACACTGGAAGGATGGCCTTCTGCTGCTGCCAGATTAACTAATCGTCCTTCACCCAACACATAAACCCTGCGACCATCGGAGAGGACAAATTCTTCAACAAATTCTCTCATCTGTCTTCGGCTGACAGCTTCTTCAACCAAACCTTTCAAGTCTAATTCCACATCAAAATGTCCTGAATTGGAAATAATCGCTCCATCTTTCATTGTCTTGAAGTGTTCTCTTCGGATGACATTCATATCACCTGTCAAGGTACAGAAAAAATTCCCAAGAGTTGCTGCCTGTGCAATTGGCATTACCTGATAACCATCCATTACAGCTTCCAGTGCCCTTAATGGATCTACCTCACATACTATAACATGGGCTCCATGACCTTTGGCTCTAAAGGCTACTCCCCTGCCACACCAGCCATAACCGCTAACTACAAATGTGCTGCCTGCAATCAGACGGTTTGTAGCCCTGATGATCCCGTCAAGAGTACTTTGGCCGGTTCCGTAACGATTATCAAAAAAATGTTTGGTATTGGCATCATTCACTGAAAGCACAGGAAACTGTAATATCCCGTCTTTTTCCATGCTTCTGAGTCGAATTACTCCGGTTGTGGTCTCCTCGGTTCCTCCGATAACATTTTTCAGAAATAGAACACGTTCTTCCTTTGATAGATTTTTTCCCCACTTTCTTACGCTTTGCTCAAGTTCATCCCATTTTTCAAGGGCCAAAAAATGGATGGAGCTCACAAGATCGGCTCCATCATCCATTGTAATATGTGGTGCATGTTTAAGGGCAGCCAGGATATGATTATAATAGGTGGCATGATCCTCACCCTTGATAGAATAGACTGAGATCTGATCATCAACTACCAGGGAAGCGGCCACATCATCCTGGGTGGACAAGGGATTGGATGCGCATAAAACAACATCTGCGCCTCCTGCCTTCAAGGTTTTCATCAAGCCTGCTGTTTCTGTGGTAACATGCAAACATGCGGAAAGCTTGATGCCTTTTAAGGGCTTTTCTTTTAAAAAACGATCATGGATATTGTTTAGAACCGGCATGCTCATGCCGGCCCACTCAATCCTTAAACGACCTTTTTCCGCCAGGGCAACATCCTTGATATCATAATCCATTGTCCAAATTCTCCTTTTATTGATAGGTTTACAGTAAAAACAACATTAGCTTCATTTAATTAGAATCAAAACTTTAATAGATTTTAGTCATTTACTATTTAACTGCTTTTTTAAGCGTCTCGGCCATATCTGTCTTCTCCCATACAAATTCAGGGAGTTCTCTGCCAAAATGGCCATAATTACAGCTCTTACGATAGATTGGTCTCAGTAAATCAAGCCTTTCAATAATGGCTGCCGGTCTAAGGTCAAATTCTTTTTCTACTATATGAGTCAATTCACAACTTGAAATAACACCAGTATCGTAGGTCCTGATCATAACCGAAACAGGTTCAGGGCGGCCAATCGTATAGGCAACCTGGATCTCGCATCTTTTTGCCAATCCGGACGCAACAATATTTTTTGCTATGTAACGGCACATATAAGAAGCGCTTCGATCTACCTTGGATGGATCTTTGCCTGAAAAAGCGCCTCCCCCATGATAACCAAATCCTCCATATGTATCCATAATGATCTTGCGTCCTGTCAGGCCGCAATCTCCCAAAGGACCGCCAATTACAAAACGTCCGGTGGTATTAATAAAAAACCGGGTATCATCATCAAGCATTTCATTTGGAATAACTTTTCTGATTACATCCTCGATAATTGTCTGGCAGATGAACTTATGTTCTACATCCGGATCATGCTGCGCGGCAATTACTACGCTATGGATTCTCCTGGTTCCATTATCTGAATACTCTACTGTGACCTGTGATTTACCATCAGGTCTAAGCCATGGAAGTTTCCCTGATTTACGAACCTCAGCTAATTTACTAGTCAAACCATGCGCCAGATAAATGGGCAAAGGCATTAAAGTTGAAGTTTCATTACAGGCGTAACCAAACATCAGGCCCTGGTCTCCAGCACCTTGCTCCATGAAGAGACCTGCCCCATCATTTACACCAATTGCAATATCATCAGATTGTTTATCAATAGTAGATAGAACAGCACAGGTCTTCCAGTCAAAGCCCATGGTAGAATTATTGTATCCAATATCCTTTATGGTCTCACGTACGACTTCGGGTATATTAACATAAGCGGAGGTAGAGATTTCTCCAGCAATCATTGCCATACCAGTAGTGACCAGGGTCTCACAAGCCACACGCGCTCTTGGATCATTTTCCATCACTTTATCCAGAATATGATCTGAAATCTGATCAGCCACTTTATCAGGATGTCCTTCGGTAACAGATTCGGAAGTAAACAGGAATTTTTTAGATTTCATTTGGATCTCCTTTTATATAGGGATTGTCATGTCTTGGAACTACATTTTTCCCTACCAATCCCTCTGCAATTAACAGGCCGCTTAATTTTTGAATAACTGGTTATTCCCAGATAAATATTTATAATATCATAACATGTTCTATATAGATCACTTATTTTTAAAATGATTGTAACACCTTAGGCATATGAAAGGGTGCTAAAATTTTGTCAAATAATATCTGAAGTCAGTATTTTTGAAAAAACAAAGTAATTCAAATGATTTTTCATAAGCCAGGGAATAGAGAGATGGAAGGGTTGCGGACTAGACTTTTAACAAACAATTATCAATCAATCTTGTTTCGCCAACCTTAACCGCCAGGGCCAACAGATTTTTATCACCCAAAATGTCAATTTTTTCAAGTGTTAGAGGATCACAAATTGTGATATAATTGATTTCTGTAAATGAATGCGCCTTGACCAATTCTTCCAATGCATGCAAGAAAACAGAACCGTCCCTTTCTCCATTCCGAAATATTTGCCTGGCCAGGTCAAGACCTTTTTTCAGGCAAAGCGCTGATTGGCGCTCTCCAATATTTAAATATTTATTTCTGGAGCTCATTGCAAGGCCATCTGCTTCCCGAACAGTTTCAGCGCCGATAATTCGGATATCCAGGTTCAAATCTATTACCATTTGACGGATAACTGCCAATTGCTGGTAATCTTTTTTGCCAAAAATGGCTATATGGGGCTTGGTAGAATTAAATAACTTGGCAACTACAGTACAAACTCCGTCAAAGTGACCAACCCTTGATTTACCGCAGAGGTGCTGTGTAACTTCTGCAACCTGAACTTTGGTCTGGTATCTGTCCGGGTACATTTCATTAGTAGTTGGCATAAAAACAATATCCACTTTTGCCTGGGCTGCTTTTTTAAGATCACCTTCCTTATCTCTTGGGTATTGATCATAATCCTCATTAGGTCCAAACTGAGTTGGATTTACAAATATACTAATAATCACTTTGTCAGAGAGGCTTTTGGCAATTTTCATTAATTCCAGATGCCCTTCATGCAAAAAACCCATAGTTGGCACAAAAGAAATAGTCTTGCCAGCCATCCGAAAGGAATCAGCTTCGCTCTGCATCTCACTAATAGATTCTATTATTTTTAAAATCATTTAATCCTTTTTTGCCAGAGCCTTTCCCATATCACTCAAGGCCAGGCATAAATAATCATCCATATCAAGGGTCTCAGCCCGCTGTTGCGGTGAAATTCCGCACTCATCAAAGACCTCCAGGAAATTTTCTTTTTCCCAGTCAGGTATCAGTCCTTTGATGGAATTAAAGAGGGTCTTCCTTCGATAGGTAAATGCCATTTTGACTATTTTCCTGAAGATATCTTCCCTCTCTATTTGTTTGTAATAAGGCCTTTTGAAATCAAGATCAATAACCATTGAATCGACCTTTGGGACAGGCCAAAAGGCGCCTTTTTTGACTGTAAAAAGCTTGGTAGCTCTAGCATGATACTTAATCAAAAGGGTCATGGAACCATATATTTTTCCACCAGGTTGTGCAGCTATTCTACGTGCTACTTCCAATTGAAACATCAGGACTGCCCTGGTAATAATGGCCCTGTTGGCGATTAATTTTTCCAGGATAGGTTTTGAAATATTATATGGCAAATTACCAACTACAAGTATTTCTGATGCGTTAAATTGCCTTATATCAGCAAAATTCCAACTCAGGATATCATGGTTAATGATGGTTACATTGGTTATTTTTTGTAGCTCTAACTGATCCTTTAGTAAAGAGGCTAAATTATAGTCCTTTTCAATGGCTATAACATGACCTGCTAAACGAGCAAGGGGGATTGTTAATGCCCCCATACCTGGTCCGATTTCAAGGACAAGATCATTTTTTTTGATTCCAGTAGAATCTATTATTTTGCTGATAATAGTATGGTCAACAAGAAAATGCTGGCCAAATCTTTTTTGAGGGCAGGTATCTAATGTTTTTTTGAAAGCCGCTTTTTTTTGCGCCATTTTCTTTTCCTTATGCGAGCTTCCCTCCATGTCTTTATACGCCTGAAAAAGTGCAGAAAGAAAATATAGGAAGGGAGAGAGATAATGGTTCCCACAATTATTCCTCCCAATAAAAAAGCAAGGAGAAAAGAGCTTCCTGCCCCCAACATTTTACCGGCAACCACAAAAGAGGCTTCACCTGAATTGATGGAATTAATTATGGCCGAAAATACGGCCTTTTGTTCTGGCAGACCCAATATTTTGGATCCAAGATGATATGTGCTATAATATAAGAAATACCAGTTTAAAGGATTACTGATCCAGGTTCCAATGACGGCTGTAATTTTGCTTCCTTTAAAAAAAAGGGCCAGCGTAACAGCCAGGATGGTCTGAAAAGGTATAATAGGCATAAGACCGGTAAAGACACCAAAGGACATCCCCAAGGCAAGGCTGTGAGGATGTCCCTTTAGCCGCATTAATTTCAAATAGTAGTATCTGACTCTTCTTTTTAATGTCAAGGTAATTACAATTCTGATTTTTTATACCATTGGTATAAGATCCTGGACAGGATACCTGGATCTTACATCCACTGTCATATCAGCCCGTTCACCATTCAAAAGGCGATAATAACCCGCTACTGCAACCATGGCACCATTATCGGTGCAATATTCAGGAGGGGGAAAGGATAGTCTTATATCTCTCTTTGCAGCCTCTTCTGCTAATCTGGTTTTTAGCCTGTTATTGCAGGCTACTCCACCTGCCAGGACTATATGGGAAGCTCCTACTTTATCCCTGGCCAGCATCAATTTATGGGCCAGAACATCTAGCACGGCCTCCTGAAAAGAAGCCGCAATATCAGCCAGGGTTACTTCAGGATCGGTTTGCCCGTTCTGCCATTTTTTCAGATAAATGGCAACAGAGGTTTTAAGGCCGCTAAAACTGAAATCAAGGGAGTCTTTCGAAAGATAGGCCCTGGGAAATTTAATCTTGTCCGGGCTGCCGGTTTTCGCAATGTCTTCTATGGGCCTGCCTCCAGGATAACCAAGGCCCATAATTTTTGCAACTTTGTCAAAGGCCTCTCCTGCGGCATCGTCCAGGGTCTGTCCCAATAATGTATAGCCGCCATAATTATCGACCCTGTATAAGCTGGTATGACCGCCTGAGACTGTTAGAGCTACAAAGGGAAAAGCAATAAATTCCTCTTCCAGAAAAATGGATAAAATATGGCCCTCCAAATGATTAATAGCAATCATGGGGATTTTGTGTACATAAGCAAGGCCCTTGGCGTAATATAAACCTACCAAAAGGGCTCCAACCAATCCTGGGCCTATGGTTACAGCAATACCATCCAGATCTGTTATCTTACAATTAGCCCTTTTAAGGGCCTCCTTAACCACCGGTCTAATATTTTTTAGATGCTCCCTGGAGGCCAGTTCCGGAACAACTCCTCCATGGGGGCGGTGAAGTTCAGCCTGGGTATGGATAACATTAGATAGGACTTGCCTGCCATCTACCACTACGCTGGCGGAAGTATCATCACAAGATGTGTCTATTCCTAAGATAATCATTGAATAAAAAATAGCTTATAATATGGGTTAATCAAGCCGGGTTTGGCTTGGAAATGCTTTTTTTGGCATTAATATGATCAATTTTGGCTACAACCTTTTTCAGATGTTCGGCCATTTGTCCTGCTCTCAAATACCTTTTATTCAGTTCCTTTTCAAGTGCTTTATCTATAATTTTTTCAACAATGGGCGGGATCTTTGGATTAAGTGTTCTTACTGAAGAATGCTTTTCTTTAGCAATCTTAAACATTAACGATGTAATGTCTTTTCCTCTAAATGGCTTTTGGCCTGTTAGCATTTCATATAATACTACCCCCATAGAAAAAATATCCGAGCGGCCATCTACTTTTTTTCCTGCAACCTGCTCAGGAGACATATAAGATGGCGTTCCCATTACAATCCCTGTTTGGGTCCTGGATTCAGATGTAATCCTGGCAATCCCAAAATCAGTTACTTTGATAGAATGATCTTCATTTTTTCGCATTATATTGGCCGGTTTGATATCTCTATGAACAATCTTGTTGGCATGAGCGTAATCAAGGGCTTCTGCGACATGGGCCATAATGTTGAGCGTCTCTCTTATAGGCAGGAGATGCCCTTTTTTAGTGTGCCCTTCCAATTCTTCTCCGTTAATATGTTCCATGGCAATAAATGCCAGATCATTCTCTTCCCCACAATCATAGATCGTCACAATATTGGGATGGGCAAGGATTCCTGCTGATTCAGCCTCCCGAAAAAATCGGTCTTTAAGTTCATCAACTGTATCTTCATCAAATTCGGACAAGTTTATAGCTTTTATGGCTACGGTGCGATTCATCTTTGGATCCCTGCCTTTATAAACAACTCCCATTGATCCCTGTCCCAATTTACCTAGTAGTTCATAGCGTCCCAAGGTTGGTTTTGTAGCCATTGAAGAGGATGCAATATCGCCAGGCTGCTTTCCATCTGTTGAGCCAAAGATCATGGTTCCTTCAGTATCTTTGAGCCTGGATATCCGTTGATCAAGATCTCTGAATGCCTTGCAATCTTTAATAATAAGCCTGTAAATGGAAAGGGCTTTGGCAAATTGTCTCTTTTTTTCATAATCAAGTCCAAGCTTATATAAAAGCTCCTTTGTATTATCATCTGTCAGGGGAAGATTTTGAAACTTATCAAGTGCAAGGTCCAACATCCCTTGCTGCTGGAAAAAAATGCCCTGCATTTTATTCATTTCCAGAAAATCAGGTCTTTTTTTTGCATTGATCTTTTCTGTCATAATAAAATGTTTGAAAATTATTAATACATAACCTACACTTAGCATAATTATGGATGGTGTAACCTTTACCCATATATGAGAAGATGTAAACAGGCTTATCCCAAAAGCACAATAGCAGCCTAACAGACCCAAAGTAATAAAGCCTCCAAGCCATGCTCGCATGCGTGGGAGAATCATTGTCAAAAACAGACCGAAGAAAACCAGAGAAACCAATTCCACAATTGGTACCCAGGGTGGACGAGAAATAAAACGCTGATTAAGTATATTGGCCACAGAGTTGGCAACTACTTCAATGCCGGATAAATGGTCTGAAACAGGTGTTAAAAATTGCCCTCCTATCCCGGAAGAGGTGGAACCAAGTATAACAATTTTATCCTTAAAAAGACTGGTATGGATTTTATTCTTTATCACAGTTGAGAAAGGCGTTTGATGAAAAACAATGTTCGGTCCCTGATTCCAGTTGATCAGGGTCATCATCCGTGGGCCTGCAACCGGGATCCGGATGGTCATCGCGGGGGCTGATTTTAAATCAGTGTCCTCTTCTGAAACTAAGGTTACATTATCTTTTAATCCTTTATATTCCCTGACAATAGCCAAAGCAAAGGATGGGAAATATATATGTTTCAGGTATTCAATCACATGGGCCTGATCTCTTATGTAATCATCCTGATCAGGAAAAAGGTTGAGGTGCCCTATGCCAGATGCTGCCTCAGCAAAGGTTGGCAGCACAGATTTCAACATGGAAAACCTCATCAGGGAACCGGAAGCTGAATCCTGCAGGCCCTTGATATTTTTCAAGGCTTGTTTTGAGATAAAAGGGTCAACTTCTTGATCTCTGCCATGCCTTGAGGTATCAAAAGATACAGGAAGAATAACGTTGCCGGCATGCTTCATTGCCTGATACAATTTGCGGTCATTATCCAGATCGTCAATAGCCTCAATCATTTTATAATAATACTGATTGCCAGACTCTGTCTGCTCCAGGCCAGCCTCTTTAAAATCTTTTTTCAGACCTTTCACTGCCTTTAAACCAAGGCTTTCTGCTGGTTCGGTAAGGAGAAAGTTTAAAGCGATTACCTTTGCTCCGGCATTGGCTATATTTTGAATGGCTCTGGCAAGAATACTCCTTGGGCAGGAAACACTGCCAAACTCGGCAAGATCATCGTTGGTAATTGAGATCAATTCAATATCCGGATTTCTTTCCTCAGGGGCGCTTATTTTCATCATTAAATCAAAGGTTTTCATCTCAATTATTTTTGCGAAATCAAAAGCTCCGGTATTTGTTATAATCAAAAAAGCAAAGGTCACCACAGCGCCAATAATCCAATCCGGCAGCATTTGTTTGATTTTCATAATAATGTGTTTCCTAAAAAATTATAGTATCAG
Organism: Desulfobacteraceae bacterium; assembly: GCA_030642205.1. Lineage (GTDB taxonomy): Bacteria > Desulfobacterota > DSM-4660 > Desulfatiglandales > Desulfatiglandaceae > DAOWOF01. The sequence continues at coordinate 12,234 of DAOWOF010000018.1, forward strand.
GCAGATCTTGATCTTATCATAAAGCTTAGGACCAATCCCTTTGATATCCAGTAACTCATCCATACTCTGGAAACTACCTCTGAAGCTTCTTTCCTTAATAATAGCAGTTGCAATTTTGGAACCAATTCCTGGGATTGCCACCAATCCACCAGCCGAAACATTATTAAGGGAGATAGGAATTTTAAAGGTATATTTATGAAAGGCATTCATTGCTGATTTACGAATATGGCATTTGTCTGCGACATAGTGAAGAAGGATATGAGATCCTGATTGGCAAATAAAATCATGTGTAAAATGTATGGCAGGCAGATCATCTTTTATTCCGCCTGCGCGTAATATTATATCATTTATTTCTGGCCGCCCTGGAAAGCCATATGTCCCAGGGAACTGAATATCCCCTGAAATTCGGAGAAAAAAAATTTCATCCACTGGAGGGCTGTTATCGGATGATGAGCTAAAAATATTATTATGAATCAAGTGTATAATTAGCAGGAACAACAGCAAAAGCAGTATGCTGGATTTTTTTTTACTTCTTTGTTCCTTTTTCATCATTCAATTCAAATGCCTTATGAAGCTCGCGAACGGCCAGCTCAGTATATTTTTCCTCAATTACACAAGACACCTTGATTTCAGATGTGCTAATCATCAGGATATTAATGTTTTCCCCAGCCAATACATGAAACATTTTCCGGGCTATACCGGCATGACTCCGCATTCCGACACCGATAATTGAGACTTTGGCAATATCCTTATCCCCCAGGATTTTGGCAGCACCAATTCTATCGGCGACATCCTGCAGGACATCCATCGTTGCATTGAAATCGGATTTGGCAACTGTAAATGTCATATCGGTAAATCCATCCTCACTTGTATTTTGTACGATCATATCTACAATAATCTTGGCTTCAAGAATAGGTTCAAATATTTGGGAAGCGACTCCTGGATGGTCAGGAACTTTTTTAATTGTGACCCTGGCCTCATTCTTGTTATAGGCTACTCCTGCTACCATTACTTTTTCCATATCTTGTGTTTCTTCTACTACCATGGTTCCTTTTTCCTCTGTAAAAGTTGATCGGACATGAATCGGCACATTAAATTTCTTGGCAAATTCAACGGAACGAATCTCCAAAACTTTTGCACCCATACTGGACATCTCCAGCATTTCATCATAAGAAATTTCAGATAGTTTTCTTGCCTTTTTACAGATATTGGGATCAGTGGTGAAAACACCATCCACATCGGTGAAAATCTCGCATATATCTGCCTTCAAGGAAGCAGCCAAGGCCACGGCAGTCGTGTCTGATCCTCCTCTTCCCAAGGTTGTGATATCGCCATATTCATCAATTCCCTGAAAACCTGCGACAGCCACAATCCGGTTTTTTCGCAATTCATCTAATATTCGATTATTATTAATATCAAGAATTCTTGCCTTGCCATATAAATGGCTAGTATGGATTTCTGCCTGGAATCCCAATAAAGAGCAGGCATCATAGCCCATAGACTTGATAAGCATGGCAAAAAGGGCCACGCTTACCTGCTCACCGGTGGATAACAGCACATCAAGCTCCCTTGGTTCCGGATCCTCAATTATTGCCTTGGCCATATCAGTTAGCATATCGGTTTGACCCGCCATTGCCGACAAAACTATCACCATTTGATTTCCAGCCTTATGTAGCTCTATCACCCTTTCGGCCACTGTTCTTATTTTTTTAATATTGGCAACTGAAGTGCCGCCATATTTTTGAACTATTAATGACATTTTTAATTAATACCATAAGTTATAGAGCCCATTTCAGAGCGCCCACTTCTGCTCATGCGAGTCAGGCTCAAATTTGATAACCGCGTAAAAAATACGAGAGTTATTTTTAGAAAAAGTTTAATTTCATTCAATTTTTCTTAGAAGTTCCTTGCTTCTGGGATGTTCGCCTGAGAATACAAGCTTACGAGAAGATTCATCAATGATGCTTAATCTTACTTTCAAGCTCCATGGAGGCAGGATCTCTGGCCAGTAATCTGCCCATTCCAGACAAACTACCCCTTCCTGATAAAAATAATCTTCCAGTCCGGTTGCTAAAAACTCGGAAAGGCTTCCAAGGCGATAGACATCCATATGATAAAAGGGGCATCGCCCATCATATTCGTTTATAAGAGAAAAAGTAGGACTGGTAATAATAGTGTCACGAGGAACGCCTAATCCTATGGCAATCCCCTTGGTGAAACAGGTCTTGCCACTACCCAAATCGCCTTCCAGGGCAATCAGGTCACCTTGCTTTAGGAGGCCTCCGATTTTTTGACCAAGAGCAAATGTTTCTTGAAAAGAATTTGATTTACAAACCAGATTTTCGGATTGAACTGTTTTGTAAATAGTCATGTTTTTCATGGATTGAAAGTAAACCTTTTACCAATTTAAGGCCTTTCCAGAACCACCATTCCTATACCATATTTTCCATCATCAGAAAGGCTTAGATGAGCCATGATTATATCATTTTCAGTGCAAATTTGATTTGCCTTGCCATGTAATTTAAGATTCGGTTTACCATTCGAATCATTTATAACCTCAATTTCCTGCCATTTAAGTCCATCTCGAAAACCGGTTCCAATGGCCTTGGCAAATGCCTCTTTAGCGGCAAAGCGAAGGCAAAGGCCGGGTAGGGAAATGTTTTTCCGTAACATTTTTTTGATTCCTGGAGCGTAAAAACCCTGTCAACAAACCGGCCCTCCCATTTTTTGATTACCTGCTCTATTCTTGTAATATTAACAAGATCAACGCCAATGCCATAAATCATATCTAGAAATCTTTCACCAATTGGACCATTTCACGCACAGCCCTTTCGAACCCTACAAGAACCGCTCGACTTACGATGCTATGCCCGATACTATACTCCTTAATTTGTGATAATACCTTGAACCGCTTGACATTAACATAGTTTAACCCATGGCCCGCGCTGATTGATAGATTAAGGGTCGTCGCTATCTCAATTGCTTTGGCTATAAGGATAAAGCGTTTTTTTGCCTCAGACTCTGACAATGCTTCCGAATAATGGCCTGTATGGATTTCCACTATATCTGCCCCACATCTATGGGCTGCCTCAATTTGAGCCGGATCAGGGTCTACAAAAAAACTGACCTCAATACCACTGTCCTGGAGCTTCTTGGTGACATTCAGGTAATAATCAATTCTGGCCTTTACATCAAGTCCACCTTCTGTGGTTAGTTCTTCCCGTTTTTCAGGAACCAGGGTTACCAGATCCGGTTTAGTTTCTATGGCAATACCTATGATCTCTTTTTCCGCGGCCATTTCCATATTGAGTTTTGTCTTTACGGTTTGACGTAACAACCTTAGATCACGATCATTAATATGACGTCTATCCTCTCTCAAGTGGCAGATAATTCCTTCTGCTCCAGCAAGCTCTGCCAGCCCGGCTGCCAGCACCGGATCCGGTTCATTGATTCCTCTGGCCTGACGTATTGTGGCCACATGGTCTATATTTACTGCTAAACATGCCATTTTAAGACAACTCCCTTATTATTTCCATTAGTCTTTTTTCTTCTTCTTGCATTTTATGGGCATCATGTATCGATCTTTCATGATCATATCCCAGAAGATGTAACAGGCCATGTATCAACAAATGGTCTATAGTCTCTTCCAGTAATATATTCTGTTGGCAAGACTCACGCAAAGCAGTATCCACAGAGATCACCACATCTCCTAACATACCTGTTTGAACTTCCGGGGAAGGCCCTCCGGCCATGGGGAAGGCCAGGACATTGGTAGGCCCGTTTTTGTTTAAATAGGTTTTGTTCAGTCTGGCAATTCCTGCGTCATCGGTAAAAAGGATGCTTAGTTCATTATCATGACATGCCAAGTCTTTTAAGACTCTCTTCAACCTTGACCTTATCCTGAGAATTTCTAGTCCTGGAGCCTTTTGTTGTAAATCGATCTGAATCTCCATTAGCGCCTTTTTTTATGTTTGCTGTTTTGACCACCGGGTCAGGGTATTCGATCCGGTTGTGAAAAATACCCCCTAATATCTTATTAAAATTTTTGGCAATTTCATTCAAATCCTTGAGAGTAAGCTCGCATTCATCCAGTTGCCCGTCAGTAAAAATGTTGTTAATGATTTTTTGAACCATACCCTGTACTCTGGCTGCGGTGGGATCAACCAAGCTCCTGGAAGCGGCTTCCACCACATCTGCCAGCATTACAAGCCCCGCTTCTTTAGTCTGAGGTTTAGGCCCGGGATACCTGTAATCTTCTTCCTTTACAGTAATGGCCTTCTCCCCCTTTTTCTCTGCCTGTTCCTTAGCCTTTTCATAAAAAAACTTAATCAGGCTGGTTCCATGGTGCTGTCTTATGATATCAATAATTTCATCAACAAGTTTGTTCTCTTTGGCCAGCTCAACTCCATCCTTTATATGGGAGATCAGGATCAGACTACTCATTGATGGAGCCAGCTTCTCATGTTTATTTTCCCTTTGGGCCTGATTTTCAATGAAATATAGAGATTTATTTATCTTTCCAATATCATGATAATAAGCGGCCACCTTGACAACCAGGGGATTAGCCCCAATAGCTTTGGCTGTTGCCTCCACCAGGTTACTGACAATAATGCTGTGATGATATGTCCCAGGGCATTTCATCATCAATTCCCTTAAGAGATGATTATCGAGATTAGCCAGTTCCAGGAGCTTGATATTTGTAGTATAGCCAAAGGCCATCTCGATCAATGGAAGGATACCGGTGGCTGTAATTCCAACCATGATGCCTCCAGTAAAGCCTGCTATCAAAGAAAAAAGGGCATCTATGGTATTGAAGGAACCATAAAGACTAATGATAGGTAAGCCCATAGCCATATTTGCCAAACTGACCTTTAAGCCTGCCTTTATCAATACTCCCCGCTCGCGACAATTCCTGACGCCATAAGTTGCAACCAATGAACTTATAAAAAAATATATAAAAAAGTCAACCCGTCCACCTACTACCAATGAGGAAAGTAAGGATCCAAGCAAAGAAAAACTTACAGCTGTTCGGGTTCCAAGAGAAATGGACACCAGCATTGCACCACTTGCAACAGGAATGGAAAAAAGGAGAGTTCTTGATGAAATAAAACCAAGGCTGCGGGATGTTTCTTCAAATATCAGGTCTGAGACCATAACCAATAAAAAGATGCCAAGGAGAGTTAATGCTATAAAAAGGAGATCTTTGATTTCGGTCTTGGATTTTCTATTATTCAGCAAACCGACCATATACATTACATAGAGCAAAGAGGCAATCAAGGCGGCCATGGCCGGAACCCTGGCCAGGACTTCATTTTGTTTAAGTAACTTATATTGCTCCGATATTTTCATGAGATGTTCCGGCGTAATTCTTTCTCCTTCCCTTACGAGCATTTCTCCTTTTTTGATTTTAACATAGAATGGTTTAAGATATTTGCGAGCTTCATCATTCCTTAATTCTGTTTCCCTATTATTAAATGTAAGGTTAGGTTTCAGGAGCAGATAAGCCATTTTTAAGGAGGCCTTTTGCACTTCGGGCAATATATTATCCGACGACATCTTTACAAGTTGATCTTTAATTATTTTTTTTGCAGCTGTGAGGTCATAAAATAAATCCAGGTTGATCACTCTTTTTTCATTTTCAGTGATAATA
>DAOWOF010000207.1 GCA_030642205.1 Desulfobacteraceae bacterium
CTGGTAAATGATGGCCTTCGGCCTTTTCTGCAGTCCCCCAAAAGAGTAAATTGGGATACTGCCAGGGCGGCTCCTCCTATTTCCAGCAGAGAATAATTCATGGCTCCTTTTTGATCGGGAAAAATTCTGAGATGGGCTATTTTATTAGCCAAAAATTCAGAATCCTTTTCAGTGTCGCCTTCTTCCACACCCAGAAAAACAAGCAAGCCCTGGCCAATGGCTCCCACAGACTCGCCCTTGACTTCCACCCTCGACTCTTTTACCCTTTGAATTACGGCTCTCATGTTTTTCGACCTCTCTCTCAAAAGCGCCAACAAAAACCGAAGTATTTCGCGCTACGTTAAAAGCTCTATATTACAGCTTTAAAGACAAGTTTCAATGAATTTCAAAATTTATATCCCTAGCATCAGCTGGTAAGTTAATTGACAATGAAACCCTCGCTAATTTTAATAAATCCATGGATATATGATTTTGCTGCCTATGATCTCTGGTCCAAACCCCTGGGACTTTTGCAAGTAGCCGGGTTCCTCAGAAATCACGGTTTCAGGATCAATCTAATTGATTGTATGGATGTTCATCATCCTGATATGGAAAAGGACTCTGCTTATAAAAAACCTGTCCGCAGAGACTTTGGAACAGGTAAATACTGGCGAAAGAAAGTGGCAAAACCTCCAGTTTTAAGCCATATCCCTCGGCAATACAGCAGATATGGCCTTTCTGATGATATATTTTTGGCTGAGCTGGAAAAGGTGGCACGGCCTGCGGCTATCCTGGTAACCTCCCTTATGACCTATTGGTATCCGGGCGTTATAGAGGCCATTCGTATGGCAAGACAAATCCATCCACATGTTCCTGTCTTACTGGGTGGCATTTACGCACGGCTCTGCCATGATCACGCAACACAAAACGCGGGGGCAGATTTTGTTATTAGTCAACCGGGGAGCCCCGCTTCGATTTTGGAGCTTCTTGGCACCAGAGGGATTATAAGACCACCCAAACCACAAGTTTCAAAAATGAAAAATTATCCTGCCTTTGACCTCCTTAAAGGGATAGATTATATCTGCATCTCAACTTCCAGCGGCTGCCCGCTAAGATGCCGCTATTGTGCCAGTAATTATTTAACTCCTGATTACACTCGCCGTCATCCTGTGAAGGTCCTGGAAGAAATTGTTTTTTGGCATTTAAAATATGGGCTGCGTGATTTTGCCTTTTATGATGATGCCCTTTTGATGGAATCGGACACACATATCAAGATTTTGCTGGAAAATTTGATCCAGCTGCATCTTGATCTAAGGTTTCATACCCCTAATGCCATGCATGTAAAGCAAATCACTCCTCAATTGGCGCGTCTTATGTATCAAGCAGGTTTTAGAACTATGCGCCTTGGATTTGAAACATCAGATTTTATCCTTCATAAAGAGCTGGATAACAAGTTTTTGGAAGGAGACTTTGAGCAGGCCGTTAATAACCTTTTAAAGGCAGGGTTCGCCAGCCATGATATCGGCGCCTATATCCTTATCGGTCTGCCAGGCCAGGATATAGATTCTGTTATGGAGAGTATCAATTATGTGGGTTCTACCGGAATTATGCCGTATCTGGCAGAATATTCGCCAATCCCTCACACCAGCCTCTGGGAAAAAGCACTGTTACACTCTTCCTATGACCTGGCCTCTGAACCCCTGTTTCACAATAATTCTATCCTGCCTTGTTGGGAGCATGAAAAGATCACGGCCTTGCCGGATATCAAAAAAAGGGTCTTTCAAATCCGCCAGGAAGGCCGGTAAAAAACAGGTAAGCCCTTTAAAAACGCTTTTTTAAACTCCTTAAATTCTCAGGTGAATTAAAGAGCTTTTCACACAGCTCACACTTCCTGTATTTAACAATTTCTCTTGCCCTGAATCCCAGAGAGGAAGCCATTTTACTAAGTCCCAGGGTTCTTATCATATTATATAACGCATTAGTTTCCTTTTTTTGGAACAGCTCATCAATACTATTGTTTTGATGGTTGCCAAGGTAGAAAAAATTGGTGTTGGTAAACTGGCTTCCAGCATCACAGCAGGCAAACATATCAAGATCAGGCGTAAGATATGGGTTCATTGGGCATGTATTGGGATAATAGTCTGTAAAGATCTCAGGCCGCTCGAACTCTTTCGCCCGGCCTGAGTATATAAGGGACTCAGGAAAATACTTCAGGTTATTATCTCTTAAAAACTGTTCAAGGGGATCATCGTGCTCTGAAAAATCAGTAACAAAAGAAATAAAATAATCAAGGTCCTGTTTTTCACAAGATGCAGCAGCATTAATAATATTATCCTGCCGAATATTTTTTTTATGCCAGCGACTGTAACTGATTCTTAACTGGGAAAGACCAAAAAGCTTTAATCTTGAAACAATAATATCTGATTGTTCCCGGGTTTTTGCCCAAAAACCGTTTGTGACAATTCTTGAGTATATGCCATTTTTTTCGCACAAACGGACAAGCTCACAGATGTCATCAATATATAAAAAAGGTTCGCCTGCTGTAAAACTTATTCCTGCTACATTGCTTCTGGCCATTTCGCTGATAACTGTCCTGGCCGTGTCCAGTTCCATTTTAGCATTTTTTATTATTTCATTAGAAGCAACGCAATGTTCACACTTGATATTACATCTTGTTGAATATCCGAATGCTATATATCTGTTGTTATTCATGTATAAATTAATTAGGAATTTTTACGGTAACTATATTCGATTAATTAAACTTGCGGCATAGCCGGCGCCAAAACCATTATCAATGTTCACCACAGTAATGCCGGCAGAACAGGAATTCAGCATCCCCAAAAGGGCCGCAATACCGTTAAAACTGGCTCCATAACCAATGCTGGTCGGAACCGCTATAACTGGTTTGTCAACAAGCCCGCCTACTACGCTTGGCAGAGCTCCCTCCATTCCCGCTACCACGACTATCACAGTCGCTTGCATGATCTTTTCCCTCTGGCTCAAGACACGATGCAGTCCGGCAACACCAATATCATATATGGTATCAACAACATTACCCATATATTCGGCGGTTACAGCCGCTTCTTCCGCCACAGGTATATCAGATGTTCCGGCGCTGATAATTAATATTGTGCCGCGACCGATTACCTTAACGGGATGATTAATGAGAGTCAGGATTCTGCCTTTAGAATGATAGGCCGCATGGGGAAAACGATTAAGAATCTCCATGGCTTTTTCTTCAGAAAGGCGCGTAAGAAGAATATTTTCCTCAGCGCTCAACATGCTTTCCATAATAGTCAGGATCTCAGAGACTTCTTTTCCAGCGCCAAAAATGACCTCGGAAACGCCTCTTCTAATCCCACGATGATGATCAACACAGGCAAAACCAAGGTCCTCAAATGGAAGATTCTTCAGCCTTGCCAAGGCCTCCTCTACCGAAATATTCCTCTTGCTCAGACTGTCAAGAAGCGCCTTGAGATCTTGCTGGTTCAAGGTAAGACTCCATTATCCATGAATCTTTTTTGCCATGGAAGCCACACGTTGGCCTAGTTTTTTACCATCTTCCAAAGTCTCTTTATCCGGCTCTCCTGCGCAAGCGACTCCATAATGACCGGTAGCAGACATGGGATCACCCACAATTACCATCCCATAGATGAGGAATGCCTGTATAATAGAGAGCATGGTCGTTTCTTTTCCGCCTGTATGATGACCAGAAGTGGTAAAGACAGCTCCAATCGTATCCTCCATTTTTTTCCTGATGCTTACAAAGTCGTCAAAGACCTTTTTCAGCTCAGCTGCCATTAAACCAAAATATACAGGAGAACCTGCTATTATACCGGAAGAATTTAGAAAATCCTCTTTTGTGACTTGATCAGTCTTTTTAATAACTGCCGTAACACCCTCTACGGTCTGAACTCCTTCTGTGATTGCTTCGGCCAGTTTTCTGGTATTGCCACCCTTTGAATAGTAAAGAACAAGAATTTGCATCCTGTTTTCTCCTTAAATTATAAATCGTTGATTTTTCCAAAGGTCAAGGAAGGCGCATCTTCCTAGACGAGTCCCTCTTTTTGCAGATAAGTCATGGAACGTTGCCCAATAGTGGTAACATAACTCAAGGCCTGTGTCATATGGTGAACAGATTCAGCTGCGATTCCGGAATTAATCATAACCAGAGCCTTATCAAGAGCTTTTTCCACATCATCCCAGATGGCATCCTGGGTAATATTTTTCGCCAGTCCAACCTCCTGAACAAGCATCTCAAGCAA
>DAOWOF010000044.1 GCA_030642205.1 Desulfobacteraceae bacterium
ATGTCACGCAGATCAAGAATAGATGCGTCTGGCTATTAATTTCTAATTATTTTAATTTACTTTTACGAACCGGCAGGTTTCCAATATCAAGGAACGTCTCGAAAGCCTATACTTTGGGGACACCATACCTGTTTTTTGAAATAAGTATGGTGCCCCCAGAATATTTGTCACGAATAAATCCGGAACATTTTCAGGGGTGTTTTACGAGTTGGATTCAATCCGTGGCCGGGGTTATCAATGCTTAGTAGATAAAGGAATAATTTTAAATTTATTAACATCCACCAGTCCTTTATCAGTCAATCTCAATTCAGGGATCACAGGCAAGGCCAGAAAAGACAGGGTCATAAAGGGCTCTTTTAATTTGCATTCCAATTGTGATAAGGCCGTTTTCAGGGCTTTAAGTTGCTTGATCAGCTCCGGATGCGACTGCGAAGTCATAAGCCCTGCAATATCAAGGGGTACCTTGGCCAGCGCCTGATTATTGCAGACAACGCATAGCCCTCCTCCCATGTCCCTTACTATCTCAATGGCTCTGAAAAGATCCTCATCATTTATCCCTGTCGCAATAATATTGTGAGAATCATGGGCTACAGATGAGGCTATGGCTCCTCTTCGGAGGCCAAACCCTTTCACCAAGCCAAGACCTGTTTGTCCACTGGCGCTATGTCTTTCCACTACGGCCAGCTTCAGGATATCCTTTTTCACGTCAGACAGGATAAAGCCTTTCTCCGTTTTTGGTTCAGTCTCCAGCATACGGGTAATTATCTGATCTGGAACAAGCTCTATGATTTTGCTTTTGCCGCCATTATAAGGAATTTTAAAGCTGTCAGGAGAAAGAGATCCGGTTTTGAGTCGTTGTCCTGTCGGGATGTCAAGGGTATCCTTATTAACCGGAAAATATAACACTTCCCCTTTATCCACAATTAAATTGCCGTTCTTATATACAGCCGCAACATTAAACTGCTTTAAATCATCCAGGACGACCAAATCTGCCTTCCAGCCGGGAGCAATCGCTCCCCTGTCACTTAAACCAAAATATTGTGCAGGGTTAATGCTGACCAACTGAATGGCCGTGACAGGATCAAGCCCTAGTTTAACAGCTTTTCTGAGCGCAAAATCAAGATGCCCCTGATTATAAATATCCTCAGCATGCAGGTCATCCGAGACAATGCAGAATCTCTGTGAATTTTTGGGATTAACCAGGGGGATCAATTCCTCCATATTTTTTGCGGATGACCCTTCTCTAATCATAATAAACATTCCAAGGCCCAGCTTTTCAAGGGCCTCTGCCTGGCTGATTATCTCATGATCGGAACGAATACCTGCTGCAAGATAGGCATTAAGGTCAGGACCTTTGAGGGAGGGGCAATGACCATCCAGGATTTTATCCTTGAACAAAGCTATTTTTTCAAGCACTTTTTGGTCCCCAAAGAGGACACCTGGGACATTCATCATCTCTGCCAGGCCGAGAATACGGGGCTCATCGACTAGCGCAGCAAGATCATCCGCGTCCAAAATGCTCCCCGATGTTTCAAGATGAGTCGCGGGAACGCAGGAAGGTGCCATAAAGAAAATATCAAAGGGTATATCATGACTTTCCGAGAGCATAAAACGTATGCCTGAAAGACCCATAACATTGGCAATCTCATGGGGATCCGAGATAATTGTTGTTGAGCCGTGAGATAAAAGGGCCGCAGCTAAAACAGTTGGCCTCAGCATTGTGCTTTCAATGTGGATATGTCCGTCTATAAAGCCGGGAGACAGGTATTTGCCTCTTAAATCCATTTCCACCCTGCCTCTGTAATGGGGTCCTATTCCTATAATAATTCCATCATAAATTGCAACATTGCTTTCCTGTATTTCACCATTAAAGACATTTACAATTCTTGCATGTTTCAGCACAAGATCGGCTGAAATTTCTTGCCTGGCAGCCTGTATTCTGTTTTTAAGTTTTTCAGTCATAGTATAGGGCTGCTCCTAACACTCAATTTTATTGATCACAAACCACTCTTTTTCAAGATTAGAGGATGTATCCACCAAAAGATGCATGATCTTAAGTCCGGGATAAAGATTTTTCAGATCGTGCAGATCTACAGTCTCAAATTTTTTCTGGTTATTAGTATATGCCTGTTCCGTAAGGGCGTTGGACTCATAATTTTCCTTGGAACGTTTTGAGATTCGTAACAGAGAAACTTCCTTGGGGCATTGGGTTTGCTGGATTACCAGAGTCATATTATTCTTTGCCGCTACTTCAGCAGCCCTGCGCCTGAGGGCCTGGGTAACAAAAGTGGCATCAAGGATGATTCCCTCTTGCATTGCAGCCGTTTTGTGAGCCAGCCTGAACATTTCATCATAAACCATATTCCTCTTATTCATATCAGATGCCACTTTTTCATCAAAGATATCTTCATTTTTTAATACTTCAAGACGTATCAAGTCAGATCTGAAAATCCTGTATCCCTTATTTTCAGCAACCACTTCTGTTGTCTCGGTTTTATAAGATGCAGGTAACCCACAGGCAATCAAGACCACCTTTGATCCTAATTCTCTGTTTATAAATTCCACAAAAGGTTCTTTCATATCAATTCCTCCCCGGGCTTAAAATTTTTCAGGATCAAATGACTGGTGCTATTTTTTTATATCTTTGCAGCTTGCAAATATTATTCAATGGACATATATTTTTATAGAGGGATCTGGTTAGTGCCCAAACGGACAATCCTGATTTTTATTTAAACACTAATTAAGATCTGGTATTCTTTTTGCTGATTAATTATCTATAAATAATCCCTTTCTGGAAAGGATAAAATGTTTATTTTCAATATAATTATTTTTACTTGTTTATTTAGTATCTTACAATTGTTCGTGCCTGAAAATGGATTTGCCTGGGGACCGGGAATCCATGCTGCTGTTGCCCTGAACTCCCTCGATAATGTCAGATTAATGTTGCCTCCTATAGGGGAGTTGATTCTTGCTTTTCCTCGTGAATATTTTTATGGTTGTCTTGCGGCAGATTTTTTTATTGGAAAAAGCTGGAAAAAAAAGGGTAATCATCCCCATAACTGGGAGGGAGGTTTTGCATTTCTTAAGGAATCTTCAAATGATCAGGAAAAGGCTTTTTCCTATGGCTTCCTGGCCCATCTTGCAGCAGACGTTATTGCCCATAATTTTTTTATTCCAAGTCTCTTAAGCGTAAATCCGATACGACGAGGACATCTCTATTGGGAAATCAGGGCTGATCATTGGATTGGGTTGAGTTATTTAAAAATGGCACAAGAGATCCTCAAGATGGATCATCAAGAATGTGATGACCTGTTAAAGGTTATTTCCGGCAACAAAAAGATTAACATAAAGGCCAAGAAACAGATATTTACACAATCAGTCAAGTTTTCCAATTATTTTTCCCTGACACATAATTTTGTTTTTTTTGGCAATGCAGCTGGCTGGAAGGTAATTAACAAGTATATGAAGTATATGATTGATATATCCTGTTTGACCGTAAATAATTTTTTGATGGATCCAACATCCTCACCATGCCTCTCATATGATCCAATGGGACTTAAGAAAATACGTTTGGCCAAACACAAGAGACTACTTAACAGACCTCTTTTAAAAAATCATCTTATAGGAGGTTTTGCAATTGACAAGGAGTTCCTCGAACTATGAACAGGATAAGAATCCTGTCAGAAGAGGTGGCCTGCCAAATCGCTGCAGGGGAGGTCGTGGAAAGGCCAGCCTCTGTTGTGCGGGAATTATTGGACAATAGCATTGATTCCGGTGCGGATCGAATTCTGGTCAGGATTGAAAAAGGTGGCAAAAAGCTTATCAAAATCAGCGATAATGGTATTGGAATGGGCAGGGATGATCTCCTCTTATGTGTTGAAAGGCATGCCACCAGCAAGATCCGGATAGCAGGAGATCTTGATCAGGTAAAAACTCTGGGCTTCAGGGGAGAAGCACTATCAAGTATTGCTGCTGTTTCACGAATGCAGATTATTTCAAAAACAAAGGATCAATTGGGCGGCTATCGATTCAAACTCAATGGGAGCAAGCTGATTTCCATTGAAGAAGCAGGTGCCTCCATAGGGACTACGGTTGAGATAAAAGATCTTTTTTTCAATATCCCTGCCAGACGCAAATTTCTTCGTGCCATAAAGACAGAAACAGACCATATAATTGACATTGTTTCTCGACTGGCCATTCCTTTCTCCGGCATTGATTTCAAGCTTTATGACCAAAAAAAAATGCTTCTTAATTTCCCTGCCTCGGATAATCCCGCTCTTCGTCTGGCCGCTATCATGGGATCTACTGTGGCAGGCCTTCTAATACATTGTCAAAATGAACTGGATGGCCTTTCAATTACTGCCTATCTTGCACCATGGGAATTTGACAGGGGAAAAGGTGATCATATCTTTGTTTATGTCAATGGACGAAACATCAGGGATCGTATTATCACACGAGCTGTTATTGATGGTTACGGACAAAGGTTAATGAAGGGCCGCTATCCTCAGGTGGCAATTTTTCTGGAGATTGATCCTTCCACAGTGGATGTAAATATTCATCCTGCAAAGCAGGAAATTCGTTTTCACAATAGTAATATGGTTTTTCAGGCCATTGTTAACACAATTAATAGTGCACTTAAGCAATCTGCTTCTTTTCCTGACAGACCGGCTATTGATTTTTCCTCCTTTGTTTCAGAGCCTGCGGTTGATTATATTCCAACCAGTAAAGATATCTCTTCTGATAAAGAGACTGAATCCTGGCATGCACTGGAAATGCTCAGGACTATTCCAAAAATTATTGGTCAATTAGGAAATAGCTATATATTATGTCAGGTTAAAGAAGGCCTTCTAATAATTGATCAGCATGCTGCTCATGAAAGGATTGTTTATGAACAACTGAAAAAAAGAATAAATGAGGGCAAGCTTGAGGTTCAGCATTTTTTGATTCCTCATAGATTGGAATTAACTCTGAAAGAGGCAGGGATAGTTTTAGCCAAAAAGGAGGAATTTGCCCATTTTGGAATCGAGCTGGATCATTTTGGAGGCAATACCTTTCTTTTAAGATCCCTGCCAACTCTGTTAAAGAATATCAAGCCAGACAAATTCCTGCCAGAGATTATTATGGAATTGGGGAAAAAAAACCTTTCAGCGGAACTTCTTTTGGAGCGGGTGTTGTCTACAATGGCCTGCCATAACGCCATCCGGTCAGGAGTTAGTTTGACAAGGGAGGAAAGTGAAAAGATGCTTTATCAGTTGCAGGAACTGGAGCTGTTTACTAATTGCCCTCATGGAAGACCAGTCCTTAGATATATTACCTATTATGAAATTGAAAAGATGTTTAAACGAGTACTTTGAAAAAAAACAAGAACCCGGATTTTGACAAACCAAAAGTAATAATTCTGGCAGGCCCAACGGGCTCTGGAAAGACCTCCTTTGGAGTAAAACTTGCATTAGCCCTGGATGCTGAGATTATAAATGCTGATTCAATGCAGGTCTATAGAGGAATGGATATTGGAACTGCAACTCCGACACCTGATGAACAAAAAGGGGTACCCCATCACCTGTTTAATATAGTTGACCCTGATGAAGAGTTTAATGCCGCACTGTATCGTGAAAGGGCATTGCCGGTTATCAGAGATATTAGCATCAGGAATAAGGTCTGTATTATTCTTGGAGGTACAGGCCTTTACATTAAGTCCTTGCTTGAAGGATTATTTGAATGCCCTGCCAGAGATCCTGGTCTGAGGGAAAAGCTTGGTAAGGAATGCGAACTTTATGGCTCTCAAAGACTTCATGAGCGACTCTTGCTCCTGGATCCTGAATATGCGAAAAAAATCCATCCCAATGATAAATTACGAATCATCAGGGGGCTT
The DNA here is from genome assembly GCA_030642205.1 of Desulfobacteraceae bacterium. Classification (GTDB taxonomy): domain Bacteria; phylum Desulfobacterota; class DSM-4660; order Desulfatiglandales; family Desulfatiglandaceae; genus DAOWOF01. The sequence continues at coordinate 5,873 of DAOWOF010000044.1, forward strand.
GAGATATACCAGCTTACCAATGATCTGCCTTCCAGCCTGATTAAGACTCAGCAACAATCCAGGGAATTAGACCCCCGGATGTTCTGTCTGATAATGGATAGAAAAAAGTTATATGAGAGGATTAATCTTCGTACTGAAGCCATGCTTGAAGCTGGTCTGCTTGACGAAACAAAAAAATTATTGGAAGATGGTTATTCTCCTCGTTTAAAATCAATGAAGGCCATTGGATATCGTCATATGATCAAATTTATAAACGGAGAGTATTCCATGGAAGATGCCCTTGGAATACTAAAGAGAGATACCCGGCGCTATGCAAAAAGACAACTGACCTGGTTTGCAGCTGATGCGCAGTATAAAAGCATCTCTTTTAATCATTTTTATCAGGTAAAGGATGAAATTACCACCTTCCTTTACCTCCCGCCTGAGCGGGAATGACGGAACATGGTAAAATTTTCTTTCATTTTTTCTTGTATCTGCCAGGGCATAGGGCTTAATAAGAAACAAAAGATAACATAAGCCATCAATATAAGTTTCTTTTTAAGAGGCTTTAAGGAGGTTTAATATGTTAGAGCTAACCACATGGATGAATAAAGAAATCGATAAGTTACGCAATGATATTGACAATCTTTTTTCAAAATTTTTTAAAGATTTCAGTATGCCGGCTTTATCACAATCGACTAATGACTTTCCTGCAATTGAAGTTTCCGAGACGGAAAAGGATTTAATTGTCAAGATTTTCATTCAGGGGATTGATCCTGATGATCTGGATATCTCTGTTTGCGAGACCAGTCTGACTATAAAAGGTAAAATAAAACAAAAACCCTCAAAAGATATTGAATATGATGCTCATATTGAAACATGGCATTATAGTTATTTTTCACGTTACTTGCGTTTACCATGTAAAGTAAAGGATAATGAGGTTAAAGCCCGTCACTCCGAAGGCATGATGATGATTATTATACCAAAAGATAAACAAGGCACTGATAAGGATACCAATATTAAGGCAAAATTTTACGGATGAGGAGGCCACCATAGATGTCTAGGAAAAAAGAGACCGGGGAGTTAACTGCTGAGCAGCTAAGATGGCGATTTGACCATATGGCATTTCCATTTGAGACAACAGATGATATTGAACCTTTAAAGGATATTATAGGTCAAAAAAGGGGCATAGATGCCTTCCGTTTTGGGATGGCCATGAATGGACCAGGATATAATGTATGTGTGACAGGACAACCAGGTACAGGCAGACTCTCTACTGTCAAAAGGTTGCTTAAAGAAATCGCAACCCGGGATGATGTCCCCGATGATCTGTGTTATATGAATAATTTTAAAAATAATGAAGCTCCGACCCTTTTACGACTTAAAGCTGGACTGGGAAGGACATTTCAAAAAGATATTCACGACATGGTTTCCGATTTCAGAAAAGAGGTCCCACAGCTTTTTGATAGTCAGGACTACCTTAATCGTAAAAAAGAGGCCATGGAAGCCTATGCTAAAAAGGGGAAGAATTTCTTTAAAGAGCTTGACAAAAGGGTTACAGAAGAAAACTTTGCCCTGGTGGACGTAGAAATAGGACAAATAAAACGTCCTGAGGTAATGCCATTAGTAGATGGTAAACCAATGGATATTTATCAAATCGAATCCATGGTGGAAAAAGGACGTTTCCCAAAGGATGAATATGAGAGTTTCAAGGAAAAACAGGAGGTCTTAAGGGCTGAAATCGATCATATTTTTCTTGAATTGCGTGATTTGCAAAAAGAAATCCAGAAAAAGATTGAACAGATGGACAAAGTTTTGTTTCTCAAGATATCAAAAGAAAAAGCTGCTCCTATTATCTCTAAATATGATAATGAAGAAATTACTGAATATATAAATAAAATGCTGGATTATATGGCTGAAAATCTTCAGATTTTTTCCAGTCAAGGCCATGACGCGCCACCGTTAATTCCTGGTTTTCCCACCATGTCCCATGATAAGGAAGCTGATTTTCAACCTTATCAGGTGAATCGACTGGTAGATAATACAGATCAGAAAGGAGCCCCCGTTATTGTTGAATCTTATCCCACCTACCGGAATCTTTTTGGAAGCATAGAAAGGGTGGTTGATCGATCCGGAGTATGGCGTACAGATTTTACCAAGATCAAAGCAGGATCATTCATCAAGGCCAATGGGGGATATCTTGTCCTGAATCTTCTTGACGCACTTGTGGAACCAGGGGTATGGCAGGCACTGAAACGATCACTTAAAACAAATAAAATGGAGATCCAGACCTATGATCCCTTTTATCTGTTTACTACTACCAGCATGAAACCTGAACCAATCGAAATGAGCATAAAGGTTGTACTTATCTCAGATTCGCGTTTTTACCATATGTTACATACCTTTGATGAGGATGTAAGAAAGATCTTCAAGATACGCGCTGATTTTGATACCTCCATGGATAAAAACCAGGAAACTATTCAGCAGTTGGCAGGTTTTATCAAAACAAAAATCAGTGAAGATAAATTAAGAACTTTTGATAAAACCGCGGTTGCCGCACTTATTGAGGAAACTGTGCGCATGGCCGGCCGTAAGGAAAAAATATCTACCAGTTTTCCTGTCATCTCGGATCTCATCAGGGAAACCAACTATTGGGCAGGAGAAGATAAACAGAAGATCGTCAGGGGAAAGCATGTTATACAGGCCATTGATGCAAAGATTTTTCGCTCCAGCATGCTTGAAGGACATCTACAGGAGATGATTGACCGTGGTACATTGAAGATTGATGTAAAAGGAGAGGTAGTAGGCCAGGTGAATGGCCTGGCGGTATATGATATGGGTGATTATATGTTTGGTAAGCCCTCTCGTATAACCTCTACGATTTCCATGGGCAGGGCAGGCATTATAAATATTGAACGTGAGGCTGATCTTTCAGGAAAAACCCATAATAAGGGAGTCATGATCCTGAGTGGCTATTTGCGGGCCAGATATGCCCAGGATAAACCTCTATCCATAAGTGCCAGCATAGCCTTTGAGCAGTCCTATGGAGGAGTTGACGGAGATTCCGCTTCTTCCACGGAGATATATTGTCTGCTTTCCAGCATTTCAGGGCTTCCTATTAAACAGGGTATCGCTGTTACCGGATCCATGAATCAGAAAGGAGAAGTTCAGGCCATAGGAGCTGTTAATTACAAGATTGAGGGTTTCTATGACTGCTGCTGTAAATTAGGGCTGGATAAACACCAGGGAGTAATTATCCCTGAGAGCAATATTAAAGATCTGATGCTAAGGAAAGATGTGGTAGCAGCAGTTAAAAAAGGAGACTTTCATATCTTTGCGGTCAAAACCATTGATGAAGGGATTGAGATCCTGACAGGCAGGAAGGCAGGAAAACAAAAAACAGATGGCACCTATCCAAAAGGATCGATAAATTTACTGATAAACGAAAAGTTACAAAAATTGGCTGAAGGGATGAGAGACTTTTCCAAAGGGGATAAGGATGAGTGAAACAGCCACATATTTTAATAAAAATTTTGTCTTCCCTGCTGCCTTAAGATCACAATGCACATTGCAATTGTATTGATGAAATACAGCCCTTATGGCGGGAATGAAAGTCAGGCGTCCATACTGGCTGAATCATTACTTAAAGAGGGTTTTCGTGTTACAATCTTCGCTAATAGCTGGACCGGCATCAGACACCCTGCTCTTGGCTTTAAAAAGGTTCCAATAATCAAATTCACCTCATGGCTAAAACTGGTTTCTTTTGCTTTATTATCAAGACATTATCTTATTCATGAAAAAGATCAGTTTGATGTTGTTATTGCATTTGACCGGGTTTTGTTGATGGATATTTACCTTGCGGGCAATGCGTGTCACAAGGAATGGATGGATTTCAGGAGACGAAACAACGGATTAAGAACCAGGATCTCCCTCATAATAAATCCTTTAAATATCTTCATAAATTTTATAGAAAAGCATATATTCAATCATATTCAAAAATCTAAGGGGTATATCATTGTATTGGCACAATCTGCTATAAAACAGATACAGAAGAATTATCATGTTGATGATGACCGTTTTGTTATTATTCCGCCTGCAATCAATTTAAAAAAATTCAACCACGAAATTGTCATCAATTACAGACAAGAAGAACGAAACAGGCTTGGAATTGATGACAATATCTTGATGTTATTACATGTAGGATCAGGATTTGAAATAAAGGGGCTTGAGGCCACTATACGAGCATTATCTATTTTAAGGGAAAGACAAATAAATGCCGTTTTGGTTGTTGCCGGAAAAATTAGCAGTAAAACCAGTAAATTTCGAACCCTTGCCAAAACATTGGACATTGAAAAACATGTTTATTTTCTTGGCGGAGTAGAAACTATAGAAAGGTTATACGGAGCAGCAGATGTCTTTGTGCTGCCTACCTTATTTGAAACATATTGTATCTCAGCCATCGAAGCACTTTCTTGTGGTTTGCCAGTAATAATTGGTAAAGGTGCAGGTGTTGCTGACATAATTAAAGATAAAAATGCTGGAAATGTTATAGATACTCCTGCAAATCCTGATGAACTTGCAGATATGATAGAAGAAACAATTGCTTTTGAGCACAAACAAAGGCCAACTGAAGAAATCAAGAAACGACTGGACAAGAAAATTGAATTGGCAGCAAGACATGACAAAAACAAAATAATCCAGGATTTTTCCTTTCTTATAAACCGAATAACCACCATGCCATGACGGGCGCAACAAAGCATAAAAACATTCTGATTATAACGGGTTTTGCTTGTGGTAATACTGACAAATATCATCAGTTTTTTAGGGACATTTACGATCATACCGTTCATAATCAAATTTTTTGGATAAAAATATTTATATAGGAAATTATGGGCTTAATAAAAGGATCCGCAAATTTTACACGGTTCAAAGTTGAAGGACACCCTCCGGAAGAGATGAGGGAAAGATATCCTGATAAAATAAATCGTTTTGCCTTCAGAAGACTGGATGATAATTCTGATCAGGAACAATCTTCAGGCTGGGCAAATATTATGGATATGTTTGACAGCAAATTTACATGGAATGAATTTTTCATTGAACCTTATATTGCTCTTTGTTGGCGAATCGACAAAAAAACTGTGCCGGCTAAAGCGCTGAAACAATACTGCATGGAAGCTGAAGAGGAAATTATGAAGATAGAGAATCTGGAGAAGCTTCCCAAGCAAAAACGAAAAGACATAAGAGAGATTGTCTATTCAAAACTTCTCAGACGCGCTATCCCAAGGATAAATACATACGACATGGTCTGGGATTTTAATTCCAATATGGTCATTTTCGGTGGGACATCGCCTAAACTTTGTGATGAATTTTCGGAACTGTTTTTTAAAACCTTTGATCTGAACCTTAAGACGATATTCCCATATTCATTGGCATATGATTTTCTTGAAAAAGAAGGGATTGACACTGCCCTTCTCGACGGACTTAAACCAATCACCTTCAAAAAGGGGAATTAAAGTATGGAATTACTGGAAAGAAAAAGGCTCTTTGAGTTCCTGGGAAGGGATTTTTTAGTCTGGTTATGGTTTAAAAGTGAAACTAACGGCGGCAAATTTGATTTAAATGAAATAGGTCTTATTGATTTGTCGCTTGATAATAAAATAATTTTGCAATCAGAAAGCACTGTTTATGAAGAAGAGCAGCTTGAAACCGTTACATGCACAGGCAACAACCCTGATCTTAAGGAAGCAAGATTTGCGCTTGCAGAAAATAAAAAAATCATACAAGTTATGGTTAAAATTAGCCAAGGCGATAATGAATGGTCCCTTGTACTTGATTCCACCTGGATGAATTTCAAAAGTTTCAAAACACCAAAGGTAATGCAGGACGAAAATGATGACAAAGAAGGCCTTTTTTATGAAAAAATGTATCTAACCAATCAGGCTTTGACTATTATGAATGCCGTTTTTTATTCCTTTATAAAGCTTAGAATCTCTTCTGAATGGAACAGCAAAGAGCTGCAGGACTTAAACAAATGGATATTTGAAGGAAGATAAGACCTGGGAGTTGTTCGCTATCCAAATATCCAGCCATAGGTCATGCCGGCAATAGTTGATAAGATTATGATTATGCCGCAAAATACAGCAGTTTTTTTGATGCCCATAACTCCCCCTATGACCAGCAAGTTGGGAAGAGACAAGGCTGGACCGGCAAGCAAAAGCGATAGGGCAGGTCCCTTTCCCATCCCGGCACCAATGAGCCCTTGAAGTATCGGGATTTCTGTGAGTGTGGCAAAATACATCAGGCCACCCGAGACTGATGCAAAGAGATTTGCCCATAACGAATTCCCTCCGACAAGACTTTGTATATAGTGATCCGGTATAAGTGCTGAATGACCGGGACGTCCAAGCATAAAACCGGCTACCAAAACACCTATCCCCAGCAATGGAAAAATTTGTTTTATAAATCCCCATGTCGATTTTACCCAATTAATTCGCTCGTCTCTTGAGAACCATAACTTGATTATCACTGCAAGAAAGATCAATAGTCCACCTGTGATGTACCACTTTGCAGCAAAAATTGCAGCCCAGATACCA
>DAOWOF010000088.1 GCA_030642205.1 Desulfobacteraceae bacterium
AATACTTATCATATATATCAGAATTGCTGCTAAAAATATCTTGATTATTCGGATGAGTTCAAAATGAACTTGATAATACCTGCTACTGAAATAGTAAGTTAATGATATTTTATAGATAAAAGCTATGAGAGTGGCATAAGCAGCGCCATAGACGCCGTATTTTGGTATTAACATAAAATTAAGGATTAATATCAGAATTCCATTTGAAAAATTAATATATGCCAGATAAATTGTTTTTTTGGTAATTAAAATACCCATATCAAGATGATATTGAAATGAAAAGATTGTAGTTGCCAAAACAATTACAGGCACGATCCTGTAGGCTGGCCAAAACTTTTCATCCGACATTATCATTAGAAGATCCTTTGAAAGAACAGACACTCCCAAGCCTACAAAAATCATCAGGCCTAAAAAATATGTAAATATCGTGCCAAATATTTTCTCGGAACCGTCCTTCTTGTAAAGCTCAAAGCGTCTGGGCTGAAATATCTGATTAAAAGGTTGGGAGATAAAATACATAGGAAGAGTTCCAAAACGGTAGCCAAGAGAATATAGGCCGGCGTCTGCAATAGAGCAGTATCCTTTAATAAAGAACCTGTCTGAAAGATGCACAATAAAAGCTCCAAACTGCGATGGAATAAGAGGCGCTCCAAATTTAAGCATTTCTTTAATTTTATCAGCTGAAAAATGCAATCCAATTTTTTTAGATAATGGAGCTACAAGCGCCAGGGTCATAATAATTGATACTATTAATGTGGATATTAAAATGCCAAGGACACCAAGTTTCAGATAACAAACGAAACAAATATTAAGCAATATCGCTAAAACCATCTTGCAAAATGATAAAGTCACGAACTTCAATGACTTCTGTTCAGCTCTCAAATAAGTATATCCTATATTATTCAATGACTGAAACCATAGTGACGCAAACGCTATCAGAAAGAAATAATAGAGTTCTGCAGAATCCAGGATAAGATGCGCCATTAACTTTGTAGAAAATGACAGAAGGACTATGGCGAACAAACCAAATGTCGCAATAACAATAATGGCCGAACTAATAACCTCGTTACGATCTTTTATGTTTTCATACTTAAAGTAGAATCTATATATCGCATCAGATATTGCTATGGTTAGTAGCATGACTATTATATCAGTCGATAAAGCAACGAGTTCTTTTATTCCATAATCATTTGGAGTTAAATATCTTGTATATATTGGGAGAAGCAGCAAAGAAACAATTCGCTGCATAAAATTACCCAGGCTATATATGATTGTGTGCTTTGCTAGTAGCTTCGATTCTTTAAAAAGACTAATGGCCATATTTTTAAGGATATAGTTTATTAGAGCTTATTTTAATCAATATAATCGAATTCATATCAATCTGAATAGGCTTGGAATACAGCATGAAAATTTAAATATGTTCAAGTTGTTTGTTAATTTTTCTTCATAATGTTTGAATCCGTATTAAATCCTGAAGCCCCTTTCCTGCAAAAACTGTCAAACTGTATTAAATAAGTGGCAAAAGGACCAAACCATGATATATTTATACTATATTTGCTATCAATAATAGATCGTAATATTCGTGGCAATAAAAAACCAGGCCTGATAAAGCCAAAACTTTTTTCTTTATAGGAATATTTTAATAATTCAATCGCAAACCGTCTGAACTGAGCTTGATCATAAACGATAGGTTTCTCCATTTTTTTTGCAAAAGGGATAGATGAATATTCAGGAAATTCTATGCGCATTGCATCCTCCTGAAGATTTTTGCCTATCAGAAAATTGGCAGATAGAGATGTCAAGAAATCATAAACATTTTTATCCAGATATGGACTGTAAACATTATCCACTCCTTGTAAAATACAATAAGGGCAAAGAGCTACTTCTCGACGCGTTCTATTTGCAAACATGAAAGAGCTGATAGGATTTGGCGCATTTACGTGATGTTTTAATTCCAGACCAAGATGATGAATTGCCTTTTCACGACTAAATTTATGATAGTATTTTGGCATAAATATCGTCTTTAATATTTTTTCTCTACCCTCTGTCATAAAATGTGATGCCAATTCATTGAGACGAGCAGACTGAAACAGTTCAAGACGTTTCTCAGTCAAAAAACCTCTTGTAAGCACATCGCCTCCAATACCGTCATAAACAGTCTCGACTTTTCCTTCAAGATAATCTGCGACAACCATGAACCATGTATGCTCATCAGAGCAAAAATTAGTTTTTTGGTTCTTTCTTAATTCAGTGTCAATTCTGGATTGATGCTGATCAAGCATAACATGTTTTAAGCTTAATGACTTTGTTACCAGTTCTGCAATTTTATCATCTTCATAGGCGATGGGGGAATAATATCTAGTTGTAACACAATGTTCTGGTCGATAACCTAATGAATGTAATTCCAAAAGGATATGCCTTGAGTCTATCCCTCCGCTAAGAGGCAAAGCAAAATCATTGTTTTTAGGTTCTCGCCTCTTAATAGATTGTTTCAAAAGTGAAATATAGCCATCAATGGCGCTTTTCCAATCCATATGATTTTCTTTCATAATAGAACGGGATCTCGATAGATTAAGCTTTCCTTTTACCCATTCAAATTTAGAACATGGAGGGATAGCCTTTATTGCCTCAAATGGGGTATCATCGCTGATAAAGAAGCCTATCCTGAAAAAGACAGAAAGCGCTTCTTCATCTAATGTAACCGGTGCGCCTAATTCGACTAATTTAAAAAGAGAAGTTGAAATTGCAAATTCATCTGGCATACTAAAATAATAAACAGGATAAAAACCATAACGATCAATACTGACTATTAATCGATCTTCGAGCCACTGCCATTCACAATAAATACCATCGTCATTATTGTCAGGTATCCGATGCCCCAGCATGCGCCTGGTATCACCTTTAACATCATAGCTTTCCCCATTTTTACGTATATGAACATATGGTGCATTCATTTTCTTGATTTCTCCTTTTAAGAATCTATCCCAATGAACTTTTACCTAAAGGATCTCTTCGAGATCATTAGCTAAATTAAGGAAATATTACCAAGAGTTACTTAAAGTTTATCAAGGTGTAATGCCAATCTTTTAGATAAGTTCCTTCTTTCATATTTCCTTATAAATTCAATATTTGGCATAAATTTTAAAGTAGAATTATTATCAGTATCTAAAATATCTGATATCGCCTGTGCAACTAAAGTTGGATCATTTGGCCTGACTACAATGCCAAGACCACTTTTTATTAATAAATCACTTAAATCTCCATGCCTGGTAATAGCTAAAATTGGTTTCAGCGCATACAGGTACTCAAATGTCTTTGCGGGTATCTCAGATGATGGGAAAAGATTGCCTCCCAATAAAATTAAAAGCAAATCACTGTTCAACATATATTGAAGCGCGACCTCATGTGGCTGAAACTTCAAACATGTCACTACATTATCCAGACCAAGATCAGATATCTTTTTACGAGTAGCAAGGCCGATGCCACCTATTAATCTAATCCTTATTTTATTACGAAAATTATCATGCTCTTCTAAAAATATTTTAATTCCTTCAAAAAATTCATCTGCTGTGCCATCATACAAGGTTCCGGTATATGTTATGATAAATTTATCTTTAATATCCTTTGTTGTTTTGGTAATTGAATGAAAATCATCAGGATCATATCCATTTTCAATAAAAGTTATTTTATCCCTGATATTTTCTGGAAATTGCTCTGCCAATTCTTTGGATTCACCATTAGTTATCGTAATAATCTTGCTACTATTACGAATAACAATATCCTTGAGCTTTTTTTCAAACCATGAGAACAGCTTATTCCTTTTATTAATTTGAAAATATGCTTCATCAGCCCATGGATCTCTGAAATCAACTACATATTTAATGGCAAATATTTTATGTAAAATATACGTTACAAGATGAGATGAATGAGGAGGAGAGGTAGAATACATAAGATCAACCCCTTCTGATCTTATAATTTTTATTGCTCTAAAAAGGCATATTGGAGTCCAGAAAACATGCGAATCAGGAATACAGATATATTTACAAAGCCGATTTTTGATTTTGGCCAGCATTGTTAATACAAAACCTTGATCATTATTGATTAACCATTTTGCAGGATCTATATCTCTTGTAAAATATACTTTTGCTTCTGGATGAATCTGCTTGAGTAAACTGTTATCATAAAAAAATCTCTTAAGATTTACTTTAGGTGCAATTACTATAGGCCTCCAACCAAACTCGGGCAGGTATTTACAATACTTTAATGTTCTGAAAACACCCACAAACGGCGCAGGTGGAAAAGCATATGTAATAATCAATATTTTTCGCATAATAAATCAGGTTAATCGCTCTTTAATATTAGTTATCTTCTTGATCCACTTATCACATCCAACCAGTTTGTTTCTAAAATTACGGATATCATCGTACCAGGCAATATGCATTCTCTTTAATCGAAACACATCATCGCCAGGTTTATTTATCCCGGTTATAGTTGTACATGCGGCTAGAATCTTTAAGGCTTCTAATTTTTGGATAACAATTTCATTAAAAGTACTTGCCCCACCATAGGGGTAAGCAAATAAATCAGTTTTAATTCCATGCTTTTCAAGATTAGATAGCCCTACAGATAATTCATCATCTAACGCAGATGCATCCTGACCAGACAATCTAACATGTGATTTGGTATGGAATCCAAAAGTTACCAAATCCGAATCTATTTGGATCTCTTGAATCTGATTATAATCCAAAGACCTTGCATGTATTCCTTTTTCAAGCAAATAATCAAAATTACGAGGCCTGTCAACATATGAGGAAATAAGAAAGATTGTCGCTGGATAATTATATTTTTTTAATATTGGCCACGCGTTTAAATAATTATCTTCATACCCATCATCAAAGGTTATGATTATAGATTTTTTTGGCAAGGAGCTTTTACACAGGATATATTCTATTCCCTTTTTTAACGATATTACATTATACCCACATTTCTTTAGATAATTCATTTGGATATCGAACAAATTCTCAGGAACAGTCCGGCCTATATCATCCTTATTATCAATAAGATCAGTTACAGAATGATACATAAGAATAATCAGGCCATTTTCATAACCGGATACCTTATTATAGCGAACTTTTATATAACACAATATATCTTGAATAATTTGCTTGATAGAATTCATCTAAAATACTCTTTTGGGTTTTGGTAATGTACTGTTTCCCAAGACATAATAACGTTTTGTTAATACACGTGATATTTCATTTTTCAGATCAGATATCCCTGAAATATTAGCCAGGAATGATTTGTCAAATTTTTTAGGAGTTGGAAATCGTCTCAAGGCATAACGATTGTTATTAGTAACAACCCCCCTGATCATCGTAAAAGCAAACAATAAGCCTGTTTCTTTTAATATCTTTATATTCTCCAAGGTAAAATCATTCGACATACCATTTGGATATGCAAAGGAATACACTTCTTTTTGTATTTCTTTTTCAATTCGTTTCTTTGATTGAGCAATCTCAATTCTGGCATCATCATTATTAATTTTTGATAATATTTCATGCCTGCACGTATGAGCTCCAAAAGATATGCCATTTGATGATAATTCCCTTACCTGATCCCAATTCATAGCTGCATATTTTTTAGTTGGCAAATCCGGAACCGCAACATCTAACCTGTCTGCTATTTTTTTTAAAAAGGCCATCCGATCTTCACGATTAAGCATAAAGGCAAAATCCACTATGACTCTCCTCGACTTCATCCTGGCAGATAAACTATTGAAGCAAAGTTTAAAAGGAGTGCTATTAATAATTAAATCAACTTTTGTATGCCGTGTGTTTTCAACTATATAACGATAAATATCATGCCATATCCACATCTTCCCATCAATAAAATCTGTGGCCAGAAAAAATACCGCGGGAGCAGAATGCTTCTTTAAAACAGGAAAAGCATTATAATAATTATCCGCATAACCATCATCAAAAGTAATTAATAATGCGTTATCTATTTTATTTTTTTTATTCAGGATGTCAGAAAAATCTGACAAAGATATTATATTAAATTTTCTTTTTAAATATTTAATCTGTTCCTCAAAATCAGCTACTTTTATTCCAAAATAATCATTATAATTATTAACTCTATGGTAACATATTACCCTGGGAGAATGCTTGGTAAGCCAAAGATAAAGGTTAGAAAAAAAGGAATAATACAGGAACATTAGGCATGCCTCCTACATATCATCATTACTTTGCATTATTAACCACTTATGGTAATTTGAAAGGGCATCATATCTTCTTGAAGCCTGACCTGAAAAAGCCACATACACGGCATGATCTTCTTTCCTCTCAATGAAACCTTGACGCCTTAATCCGGCCATTAATTTATCGTTTCTGGCGAAAGAAAGACCAATAGAGTCAGCCCCCAAGTTTCTTGCATGTTTTGTAAAACAAGCCCATAGTAAATCTGCTTTATGCAATTCTTGTACAGATGCAAAATCTCTTACTTCTATTGATGATTTGTTAATACGATAAACTATATACCCCTGAAGATCTTGATCCTTATTAAAAACAGCGAATATATTATTAATGCTATAAGGGGATAGCCGGAATTTCCAATTCATATAGTTTACACTACGTTCTTTCAAAACCATAAATTCAGATAGATTCTCTTTCCAGATAGATTCAAATCGTTCATCAAAATCTCCAAGAACCATATTCGTTAATTTTCCGTTCCCACAAGATCCAATTCGAAAAGAAAATGCCCTCATAACATAATTGGCAAATGGCCCTATAGCTGCATAGACCCAGTCTCCAAAACCTAATTTTGAAAAAATCAACCTGGAAGTAAGGATCTTGACAACCCTTACGTTTTTTCCCAATACTTTAAATCCTGCCCTTTTCAATATAGGTTCAGATGCCTTATTCGGAAAACTAAGTATAAATTCAAGGCGATCTTCCTGAACAGATGACAGGATGGCCCGTATAAGCCGGAGAGCTGGCCCCGCAGTTCTATGCTCTTTCTGTACTAGAAAGTCTCCGGCAATACCAGCTTTGATGGTTGTGCCTTCAACACAAAATGATGCAGGGAAAAGCGCCACGCAACCAACAAACTGTTGAGAATCATCATGTCGCACTAAGTAAACCTCTGCTTTTCCAGCAGGATTTCCTTCATAAATCCATTTATATCTTTTGGAAAAATCATAGTTCGTTTCATTTTTCCAAATATTTAAAATTGCTTTTTTGTGCTTTTTCAAGTCAGCTTTTACTATTGAATAGCTCATTTTTTATCACAAGAATGTATTTTATGAGGTAATTGAAAAACATATATTTCTGGCTATATTATTAATCGATATATAATATTGCCTGGCATTATCGATGGACTATACTGCCAAGACTTATCGTGCACTCTACAATATTATTGCTATCCTCTTTAATTATAGTTCGGAAGGTTATAAATTGAGTTTTTTTCGGTGAGCGATGAGGATCAAGAGCAAAGCGTAACTGCTCGTTATAGTTGACTATCAAGAGGCTAAACAACGCAGATATCGATGTTCATGGCAATGAAAAACCGGTAATTTGTGGCCTTTCGAGGTATAAATGATTCTCAAGATGTAATCACATCTTGTACACTTTTATTTGCTTTTCGTTTAATGTTCCTTCTCCCAGACTCTCAAGTGCTATCTCCAAGAATTTTCTGACAGGACTTTCAGGATTATCCGGATTATGATAATCTCGTTGACTTAAAGGAAATAAAATATATTTAGAGCTATAATAATCGAGAGCGATTGGATCTGTGCTGCCTAAAATAGTTCGCATTCTTGTCGCTTTTGCCGGATCAGTTCTGCTTCCCCAGCCAACCCACTCTCCGGTAACAATGTTTATATCAGCTTTTCTTATTGTTTTCATAAAATATCCTAATGGGCCTCCCTTTGCGTATGGATAAAAAACTCCTCCACAAGCATGCACATTAACATATCCTTCAGGTTTAAGACCCCACCAACCACATGAAAGATCAGTAATCCCCATATAATTTTTAACTGCGCTTGTAATTCCTGTATCCCTGCCATGGCTGTTAAGTACCGCAAAATTAATTAAACGTATTGGCCTATCGGGTAAAAATCGAGCCGTCTCATCTTTTTCTCTAATAAAAGCGCCTTTTTTTAAATCAATCGATATCCCACTATATTTAGAAGTAAAAACTGGGTAGCTCATCTTTACATACCATTTTTTTAATCCCCAAAAACCACTACAGACATAATCATCTTTTGTCCATACATACCCATCCTTTTCAGCAACAGATGTTATAATGCCCCCATCTTGACCATTACCCCAAATATTATCTTTAATTCCTCCATCTCTCCAATGATATTTGGTAATGTTTTTGTAGCCAACATTATTATATTCCTCAATCAAAGTATTAATATTATATTTTTCCCCATTAAT